>DASXEJ010000272.1 GCA_036490175.1 Pirellulales bacterium
TGGCGCCAATCGTCGTTGACAAACCGCAACGCACTCAGGCCGAAATCGGCTAAGAGGCGAGTATGCCGTAAGTGCTGGCCTGATTTCAAGGGAAGAAATCAAAGATCGTGGGTGCCACGGTTGGCTTGTCCAACCGAGTGCATTGCAGAGTGACCTGCCGTCTCAGGGCGCTTCGTGCGCCAGACCGTTCATCATTCCGCCTTCATCATTTCCTCAGTTCATTTCCCCAACTTGATTTCCACCTTGCCGGCGGAGTCGGTCGCGGCGCGGGCCATGCCGGTCGTGTTGAATTGCATCGAGATGTGCCCCTGGCCGTCGACGGCGATCAGCCCACCGGTGTCGGGCTGTAGCACGTCGTCGATCACCACGTGTACGGCCTTATCCAAGGGAAACTCTTTGTACTGCATCAAAGCGGCCACGTGAAAGGCGATACTGTTACGGATGAAATACTCTCCGGTGCCCGTGCAGCTGACGGCACAGGTGGCGTTGTCGGCGTAAGTGCCCGCGCCCAGGATTGGCGAATCGCCGACGCGGCCCCACCGTTTGTTCGTTAGTCCGCCGGTCGACGTGCCGGCTGCCAGGTTGCCGTGCTTATCGAGCGCCACGCAGCCGACCGTTCCTTTGTGGGCTTTGGCCTGGCGTTTTCTCTTTTCTTTTTCGACGGCCTCTTGCCACTGCTGACGGCGATCATCGGTGCTGAAGTAACTGTTCGGCACGCGCTCGATCTGGGGCTTATCGCGCATCTCGTCGGCAAAACTTTCTGCTCCTACGCCCAGCAACAGCACATGCGGCGTTTCGGTCATTACCAGGCGGGCCAGCGAAATCGGATTCTTGACCGTGGTGACTCCCGCGACGCCGCCTCCTTGATGTGTCGCACCGTCCATGATCGAGGCATCGAGCTCGTGGTGGCCGGCACTATTAAAAACCGCGCCGCGGCCGGCATTGAACAACGGATCGTCCTCGAGCGCACGCAACGTCTGCTCGACCGTGTCGAGCGACGTGCCGCCAGCGGCCAGTATTTTGCGGCCCACATCCAAGGCCTTTTCTAAGGAGTCGTGGTAGTGGCGTTTCTCGTCGCCCGAAAGCTTGTCTGGCTCGACGCCGGCTCCGCCGTGGATGGCGATGGCGAATTCAGGCTTGTTCATAGGTTGATCGGCGGCGGTGGCAGGTTTGCAAAACAAAGCGGCCCCTATCAGCAGAGCGCTCAGGCAGAACTGCGTGCGACAGAATGTCGTCATCGGTGAAAAGCTCCTGGGGCATGCTGCGACGTACAGGCGGCTTGGCATCGCATAGGTTACAATCAGCTCGCGCCGCGAGCCAGTGGCGACAACCGGGCAGTAGCCGGATGAACTAGCGACCGCTGAACTGGTGCCTCGTCAACGCTTAAATTTCGGGTTGGGGTTCCATGGCCACGCTCGTCGTGGCCATGCCGAAGCATCCTGAGAATACGTGTCTACAGAAGGAGCATGCTCACGCAAGCGTGAGCATGGCACCCGAACATTTGGATTTGACGCAGCACTAGCGACCGCCGACATTGCAAAAAGTCGTGTGCCGCGATTGCACGGCCGCCCGTCACGATCCTAGGAAGGAGCCTGTCATGCTCAAAACGATTCTGATCGCGCTCGTGCTAGGGTTTCTCTCGTGTGGACTAATGTGCGGCGGAATCTTCTATTTCTCGTTCGAATCGGGCGCGAAGCACCAAGACCAATTCTTTACCACCATCTCGACGGGTAACTCAGCGCAAGTCGAGGCGCTACTCGCCCCGTCGTTGCGAGCGAAGGTCGACGAACCGCTGTTGGCGGCCTGGATCGCCTCGATCAACAAAAACCTCGGCCCATTTCAGAAGCTGAGCAGTACCGATTTCTCGACATTTTCGCGTCTCGGTCCCAACGGCAAACAGCTCGACACGAAAGGAACCGTGGAATTCGCGCAAGGCACGGCCAAGTCGCGGTTAGTGTTCGTCAATAATCTCGTCGAGGAATTCACAGTCACCTCGCCCCAGCTTCCCGACGATTGGTGGGTGCCGGCCGCGGAGAGCGACTTTTACCAGCGGCGCGGCGAAGAGTTTCTGACCGCGCTGCTGCGGGGCGATACTCCCAAGGCATTCTCACTGGTCGATCCCGCGCTGCAGCAGGTCACACCGCAAGAAAAGATGGCAGACTTGGCAGAGACATTCGTGGCCAAAGAGGGACTCCCGCAACAGATCGATTACGCCGCGCGCCGGGTTGAGGCCAAAGCCGCGCATCAGCTGCGGATCTTTTACAAGCTGCCCGAAAAAGAGGGGGAGACGTTCGCCTCGGTCTCTTTCGTATTCAAAGAGCTGCAAGCACAGATCGTCGATTTCGAACTGGGGGTCGATGCGGCCGAGATCAAGGACGCAGCCGCGCCACGTGCCGTGCCGGAAACGGCCTTGTAAGAGACGATGGCGCGCAGATCGTTCTGCTAGCACGCGCCGGCGTGGTTTAGCCTGCTGGCACAGGGCGGAATTCGCCTTGCCGCGTCTGGGATATTTGGGCACAATTCGGCCCGCGCCTGGCAAGCTGCCCATGATCGGCGCGACGATTTTCGTCGCGTGAAGCCAGTTCGCCAGCGGTTTGCGCGCGGAGCGCCGCCGCGAGGATGGATTGTAACAGAACTGACAAGGAGGTCCGACATGATACGAAGCATAGTGATGCTCGGCGTTTTGGGCGCGGTGCTGGTTGGCGCCGGCATTTTGCATGTGAACTACAACAAGGACACCGGCAGCGCCACGGTCTCGATCGATAAGAAGAAGGCCGAGCACGCCGCCGCCGAAGTCATTGACGAGGCGAAGGTCCTGGAAGCCAACCTGGAAAGCGGTCAGCAGCAGACCACCAAGTAAGGCCGGCGGATTGCCGTCACGGCTGGGGCAACAACAGTCGCCCGCGGGCACCGGTCGCCGGTGGCACCCGTGGCGAGTGGTACCGTGGATTACGGTCAGCCTGCGACCATCGTGCAGCGCTTGTTCAGCAGCATTGCCGCACGGGGGCGCTGCGCGTCTACTGCGCCCGGCTTGTGAGATTCCATGAGGCTATCGTCCCGCGGTTTCTCGGCCGGGGACGATAGCTGTTTTTGGAGCGCCGCGCCCGGCATCGAATTTCAGCCGGCCCGAATCTGTACTAGAGCCTCGACCCGCGATCGTAATGCGCGGCCACAGGAAGCTCCCCCTGCTGCGGTGGCATCGAAATCACCCCAGTACGACCTTGGATTCGGGTGTTAACGGCTATAGTGGTGCTTGATCATCCCCTGCCTGGGGGCAACTGCGGCCAAAAATGGGCTACCTTTGCATGAGGTGCGTATTCCCAAGAAGGGCGGCGCGGATTCTCTGCGATGCCGTCCCCAGCGACACGCGACGCGGCGGTCCGCTCAGGAGTGTTCGAGGCAGGCAATTTGCGATCGAGTCGAGTATAGTCGTCACCAAACGCAGCGGTCCGAACAGACAGCAATCATGACGACCGACTCTCGCATCACAGACTTGCTCTCTCGCTGGGACTCGCTCCGCGAGCAGGGGCAAACATTGTCTGTGGAAGAACTGTGCGGCCAACATCCGGAGCTCGCCGACGAGCTGCGCAAGCATCTCGAACTGGCCGATCGTCCGTCGGGCTCGGTCAATGAAACTCTCAACGAGCCGGCGACCGCCGAATCAGACCCCTCGAGCGAAGTCGCCAAGGCCAGTCCGCGTACCAAGACAAACTATCCGAACGTGCCCGGCTATGAGTTCGTCGGCGAGTTGGGCCGCGGCGGCATGGGCGTCGTCTACAAGGCGCGGCAAACGAATCTGAATCGCCTGGTGGCCATCAAGACCATCCTGGCGGGAGAGCAGGCGGGCACGCGCGACCGGGCGCGATTCTACGCCGAAGCCGAAGCCGTCGCGCGGCTCGGCCATGCCAACATCGTGCAGATCTATGACATCGGCGAGTGCGACGGCGCACCGTATTTCTCGATGGAGTTTGTCGACGGCCCTAGCCTGCATCGCCGGCTGGAAAGCAAGCCCGTCGATGCGACCACCGCGGCATTGCTGATCGAGACGGTGGCGCTGGCGATCGACTATGCACATCAGCGCGGAATCGTGCATCGCGATCTGAAGCCCGCCAACATTCTGATGGCGGGACCGGCGGACGCCTCGTTGCAAGATTGCACGCCCAAGCTCACCGACTTTGGCCTGGCGCGGCAACTGCAAGAAGACGTGCGCTTGACGCAGACCGGCGTCGTGTTGGGAACGCCCTGCTACATGGCGCCCGAGCAGGTCGAAGACCCCACGGCCGATATTCATCCCACGGTCGACGTTTATGGCTTGGGTGCATTACTGTACGAGCTATTGACGGGTCGACCGCCGTTTTCGGCGCCGACGAATTTCGAGACCATGCGACAGGTCGTCACGGACGCGCCCACCAAACCATCCTTGTTGCAGCCTTCGGTGCCGCGCGCTCTCGAACAAATTTGCATGAAGTGCCTGGAGAAGCGGCCCAAGGACCGCTATCCCTCGGCGCAAGCGCTGGCCGACGATCTGGCGACGTTCCTCGAAGGAGAACATCCCTCGGCGGCGCTCGAGCGGCCCAGCGGAATGCGTCGCTGGCGCGGACGCCGCCCGATATCTTCACGGGGAGGGCGGGGCCAATCACGGGCCGAGCGCAACTGGCAACTAACGATGATCGGCCTGCTGTCGTTGGTCGTCATCATGATGGGAATTGCCGGACTGGTTCATCATCGCAACAAACATCACGAATCTGCCGACGGCGCAGGCGCGACGGCGCTACCCGTGATCCCCCTGGCGCCGATCCGCGTGGGCGTGCTGCACTCGCTGACCGGCACGATGGCCATCAGCGAATCGGCCGTCGTCGACGCCACGCTGTTGGCGATCGACGAACTGAACGAACAGGGAGGCCTGCTGGGGCGGAAGATCGAAGCCATCGTGCGCGACGGCCGCTCGGACTCTGCCACCTTTGCCGCCGAGGCAAAGAAGCTGATCAAAGACGAGGGCGTCTGCACGGTTTTCGGCTGTTGGACTTCGGCCAGCCGGAAGACGGTGCTCCCCATCTTCGAGACCAACGACAACCTGCTCGTGTATCCCGTGGAGTTCGAGGGATTGGAGGAATCAACCAACGTCGTCTATATCGGCGCGGTACCCAACCAGCAGATCATTCCGGCCGTGAAATGGTGCTTTGCCTTTCTGGATCGGCGGCGATTCTTTTTGATCGGTTCCGACTATGTATTTCCGCGTGCCGCCAACGAGATCGTCAAGGATGAATTGAAGAAGCTGAAAAGTTCGGGGGTCGAAGTCGTCGGCGAGGCTTACATTCCGATGGGAGAGACCGATTGCGCCGACGTCATCCGCCAGATCAAGGAAGCGCGGCCCGACGTCATACTGAATTCCATCAACGGCGACAGCAACATCGCCTTCTTCCGCGCGCTGCGGACCGCGGGGATCAAACCGGGAGAGGTGCCGGTCGTGTCGTTCTCGATCGGCGAGCAAGAATTGCGCAGCATGAAGATCGAGGACGTGGTCGGCGACTATGTAGCGCGCAACTACTTCCAAAGCACCGACCGGCCGGAAAATCAGAAGTTCCTGGAACGATTCTGGGCCCGCTACGGCCAACAGCGGGTCGTCGGCGACGCGATGGAATCTGCCTATCTGGGCGTACACCTGTGGGCGCAAGCCGTAGCGAAGGCGGGCACGGACGACGCGATGAAAATCCGCGACGGGTTTCGCGGCCAGGAGTATCTTGGCCCGGGCGGACGCGTGTATGTCGATCCTGTGCTGCTGAATACGCACCGCATCTCGCGCATCGGGCGCATTCGCTCGGACGGTCAGTTCGATGCCATCTCTGGATCCGAAAGCCCGGTCGCGCCCGAAATTTTTCCCAAGACGCGTACCCGCGAACAGTGGGAAGCGTTCTTGGAGTCGCTCTACGACAAGTGGGACCACAGTTGGAGTGGCCCCACCGAATAGCCGCCGCGCCTACGACTGCGACGGAGCCTTGTGCTCTGGCATCCCCGGCAGGCTGGCCCGCAACCGTTGCATGCCGCGCAGCCAACGGTCGTAGTCAGCCGCCTTGCGACGAAAGAACTCGGCGACTTCCGGATGGGGCAGGATCAGGAATTGCTCGGTGGCGAGCCCCTTCACCACGGCATCGGCCACGTGCTCTGGATCGACGGCCCCCTCGCGCAGAAACACGGCGATCGGATCGTCCGTGCCCATCAGCATGTTCGTGCGGACACCCAGCGGGCACAGACAAGAGACCTTGATGCCGGCGTCGGCGTAGGTGATCGCCAGCCAATCGGCCAAGCCCACGGCGGCATGTTTGGTGGCCGAGTACGGCGCCGAACTCATCTGCGTCAGCAATCCCGCGGCCGATGCGGTTTGCAGCAGGTAACCGCGTCCGCGCGCGATCATGCCTGGCAGCACGGCCCGCGCGGCATACACGTGGCCCATCACGTTGATCTGCCAAATGCGCTGCCAGTCGCCGTCGGGCGCGTCGATGCCGCCGCCGGTCTCGATGCCGGCGTTCGAGCAAAACAAATCGATCGCGCCGAACTTCTCGGTGGTCCGGGCGACCAGTGATTGCAAATCGGCCGAAATGCAAACGTCGGTCCGCACGGCCAGTCCGCCAATGTCGCGGGCGACCTGCTGCGCGGCGGCCTCGTCGAGATCGGCCACCACAACGCCCCGCGCACCATCGGCCGCAAAGCGCCGGCACAGCGCGCGGCCGATGCCATGGGCGCCTCCGGTGACGACGATGACCTGGTCCTTGATTTGCATGATGTAAGGCCGCCTTGAGCAAAGACTGTGATTGATCCGCCGGGCACTCAGCCGGCGGGGACGCTCGTCAAACTACCGGCGCGCAGGACCAGCGCCTAGAGACAAGACAATGTAAGTTGCGAGCGCGACTTATAGATTGTCGAGTTCCGCGGGTGCCATGCCCACGCTCGCCGTGGGCATGACGAATTCAAGGAAACCGTTGAGAAAGATCGAGCGGCATCAGGCTCGGGAGACGATCACGGTCGATCTCCAAGGGCTCGTTTTCTCCCGTGGCCCAGGCTCGCGCGCTGGACCAATTCCACGATTCTGGTGACGTCGCAAGCCCGCGCCGCACCGGGTTGTTGTGTACATATTCGATTTTCTCGTAGACATCGCGCAGGCTGCGGAGATTGCGGTCGTAGCCCCCGCCGCGCTGCCAGAAACGGTACGATCTTCGTCCGCTCGGCCGAACGTCTTCGAGCATCGCAAGAAAATCGGGCGACGTTTCCGCCAGGTAACGCAGGGCCTTTTTCGAAACCGACTGTTTAACTGTTGATAGTATTTGCGCAACTTTTACATCTTGCTTTGGGCGCATCACGATATGTACGTGCTCGGGCATAACTACAAAGGCCCACAGGTCAAATTGGCCACGTTGTCTTGCGAGGGCCAATGCATCGACAAACCACTGACAGCTGCGCGGCTTTGAAAGCAGCGGCAACCGATGAAAGCAAGAAAACGTCAGACAATGCACATCGCCGGGCGAGTCGAAATGAACGAGCCGCTTGCGATGTGGGAGTGTCATTGTCGAATCCGTAGTCCGTTCGGCATGCCCACGCCAGCGTGGGCATGGCACCCGGTGGGAACGTTCGTCAAACTACTGGCGCGCACGGCCAGCGCCTAGAGATCAGAGCCGGAGAAGTGCGAGCGCCAATTACAGATCTTCGACGCGGCCGGTGCTGTCGCCCAGATGGTCGGCATGCGCGTCGATGCGATCCAGTAGCGACAGCCACAGATTATTGAGCGGCGTTTCCTTGTCGAGCTTGACGTGCCGGCCGGCTTGAATGGTGCCGCCGCCGCGCCCCGCGACCAAGACCGGCAGATTGTCGTGATTGTGGGCGTTGCCGTCTCCCAGGCCGCTGCCGTAGGCGATCATCGCCTGATCCAGCAGCGTGCCGTCTCCCTCGCGAACCGAGTGCAGCTTGTCGAGCAAGTAGGCCAGATTCTCGACGTGAAATTTGTTGATCTGGCTGATCTTGGCGTGCTTCTCTTTGTCGCCGCCATGATGAGACAGATCATGATGTCCCTCAGGCACGCCGATGAACGAATAGCTGCGATTGCTGCCCGCATTGCCAAACATAAAGGTCGCCACGCGCGTCAGATCGGCTTGGAACGCCAACACCAGCAGATCGCTCATCAGCCGCATGTGCTCGGCATGCTCCTGCGGGATGCCATCGGGCCGATCGAATTTCGGTAGCTCGCGCGTGGCTGTCTGCTCGGCACGTGTAATCCGCTGCTCGACTTCGCGCACCGCGGTCAGGTACTCGTCCATTTTGCGTTGATCGGTGGCGCCCAGTTGTGACTTCAACCGGCTGGCGTCTTCGCGGACGAAATCCAAGATGCTCTTTTGATACTGCTGCCGATTCGCGCGGGCCTGCTCGGTCTCGGTGCTCGGCCGGGCGCCGAAGAGACGTTCGAAGACCAGGCGCGGGTCGACTTCCTTGGGAAGCGGCGACGTCGCCGACCGCCAGGCCATGTTGGACGAATACGCACAGCTATAGCCCGAATCACAATTGCCCGATTGCGCGCCCCGGTCGACACCCAGTTCGAGCGAGGCAAACCGCGTGCGATGGCCGACTTGTTGAGCGGCCACTTGATCGGCCGAAACGCCGATGTGGATATTCGCGCCGTTGGTTTTATAGGCCTGGCAGCCGGTCAGAAAGCTCGACAGCGCGCGGGCGTGATCGCCGGCGCCGTCGCCATTGGCGCGCCCTTTGTCTTGGGCGAGCCCGCTGAAAACCGTCACCTGTTCACGATGCGCCGCCAGCGGCGCCAACGTCGGCGGCAATTCAAAGTCACGGCCGGTCGTCGTGGGGGACCAGTTCGGCAGATGGACACCGTTCGGGACATAGACGAATGCCAGCCGTCGCGGCAAGGTCGCCAGTGCCGTCGCCTCGGCCCGCGCCCGCAACGGCAACACCGCGTCGAATAGCGGTAAAGTCAGGGCCGTTCCCAACCCCTTCAACACGGTACGTCGCGAGAGATGATTGTGGCCAGGCATCATTCGACTCCTTGCGCGCGTCGCATCTGAAAGGGCTCGCTTCTTACAACATCTAACACCAACGACGAGAACTTGTATTCTTGCGTTTTCAAATGGCTGGTGATGTCGTACACCGCCTGCGTATCGTAAGCCTCCAGCCCGCGGCCCAGGGCGTAGGTTAACATCTTCCGCACCAGGCTGCGAGCAAACAGCTCGGGCCGGGCCTTGAGAATGTCCCGCAATTCGGCACCGCCGGAAAAGCTCTTGCCGCCGGGCAGCGTGCCCGAGGCGTTGATCTCGTGATCGTCGTCACGATCGCGCCAGGCGCCTACGGCGTCAAAGTTCTCCAAGGCAAAGCCCAGCGGGTCCATGCGGGCGTGGCACGAGGCGCAGCTCGCGTTGGCGCGATGCTGTTCCATTTTCTGACGCAGGGTCCCTTCCAGCTTTACCTGTTCCAGCTCTTGCACGCCCGGAGGGGGTGGAGGAGGGGGCGTTCCCAGGATCTGCTCCATGATCCATTTGCCACGTTTCACCGGCGAGGTGCGCGTGGGGTTCGAGGTGACCGTCAGTACGCTGGCCTGCGTGATCACGCCGCCGCGGCGACGATCCGGTAGCGCCACACGGCGGAACTCTTTCCCCTCGACACCTTCGATGCCGTAGTGCTTGGCCAACCGCTCGTTGAGAAAGGTGTAATCGGCGTCCAACAAATCGAGCACGCTGCGATCGTCGTGCACGATGCTGGCGAAGAACATCTCGGTCTCGCGCAGCATCGCCGCACGCAACTCGTTGTCAAAACCTTTGAATCGTTTGCGATCCGGCGACGCCAGGCTCAGGTTGCGGAGTTGCAGCCACTGCCCGGCGAAGTTTTCCACGAGCGCCTGCGACTTTGGGTCGGCCAGCATCCGCTTGACTTGCGCTTCGAGCACCTCGTCGCGCGAGAGTTGCCCCGCTTCGGCCAGGCGAAACAGCTCTTCGTCGGGCATGCTGTTCCACAAAAAGTACGACAGCCGCGCGGCAAGCTGATGGTTATCGATCTGGTGCACCGGTAGATCGCGGCCGCTGCCAGCGTCGAGTTCGACCCGAAATAGGAAATAAGGCGAGACGAGCGCCGCCTGTACGGCCAGCCGAATGCCCTCCTCGAACGAGTCGCCGTTGGCGCGAGCCAGCAGATAGAAATGAGTCAGTCGCTCCACCTCTTCCGACGTGACCGGGCGGCGATACGCACGGCTGCCGAAGCGGGTCAGAATCTCCCGGGCGCAGGCTTCCTCGTCTCCCGCCGGTTCGCGAAAGATAATCCGCCGGTGCGGCGCGGGGGGCGGACCGATCTCACCGTAAGGGCCATCGACTTCGATCCACTCGATGATCAGATTTCGGTCGCGCCGTGCCGGATCGGGCTCTTCGAGATCGACAAAGTTGTTGATATACGCGGCAGCCACGCGCTGCTTGCCGGACGTGATATGGGTGCGCGTTTCAAAAACCGCCGGACTGTCGGCCACGGCTTTGACGTCGAACGTGAACACATCCTGCCCGGCCACCCGCAAAGTCATCCGCGCCGGTTCTGATCCGGCTTGCTCGGCATAGGCGCGGCAGCGGACAATATATTCGCCATCGGCCGCGAACGTTGGCTCGACGAAGACTTCTCCCTCGGTGTTCAGGCGGCCGGCCGGTGCCCCTTTGGCGCCCGTCAGGGTCGATCGCATTTGTCCGGCCGCGAAGCGACGTGTCGTTGGGTCAGGGGGCCATTGCGTGACGATCGCCTCGCTGGCAATCTTCTCGGCAGCAGCCAGATACTTCTCGAGCAGGATCGGCGGCATCGACAGCACGTCGCCGATGTTGTCGAAGCCATAGCCCACGTCGTCCGATGGAAAATCTTCGGCCGGCTTGAACGCCACGCCTACCAGGTCGCGGATCGTGTTGTCGTACTCGGCCCGATTCAAGCGGCGAATCGTCACGCGCCCCGGGTCGCGATGACCGGTCGTTCCCAACGTGGCCAGTTGGCCGATGACCCAGGAGTTGACCGCGGCGATTTCGTCGGCCGTGGGCTGCGGCTGATCCTCGGGGGGCATGATGCCGGCTTCAAGGTATTCGACGACTTGCGCCCAGTGCTCGCGATCCTTCCGCAGGGCCGCAGCGTCGGCGACGCCGTCGAGCGAAAGCGCGGCCTTGGGCTCGTCGCCGCCGTGGCAGCCGGTGCAGTATGTGGCCAGAAACGGTTGCAGCTTCTCTGCAAAAAACTTGCCATCGCCCGCAGAGACGTCTGCCCCGAGCGCGATCGTCGCGGCAACGAGGCCGATGATCGTGATCGGCAGGCGCAGACGTGGCAAATCGCAAGGCTGCATGAGTCGAAGCATTGGCTGGCGGGATGCGCGCGCAGGTGGACGCCCGCGCGGGTGGGGACAGTCACACCCACCATTGTATAAAGCCGCGTCGATGCGTGTCCATGCGGCAGTTCCGTCTGGCGAGGCGCGAGCAAAACCGACAGGTTCCGCGTCCCACGCCTGCACCCTCCCCAGAATGTGGCAAAAAACGGGGGGGACTGGCAGCATTCTCTCGCGCGATTCACCGAGCCAAATAAATGGCTGACTTCTCGTCTTCGCAATTCCTGGAATCCGTCGCCACCCGGGGTCGGAATGGCTAGGCTAAAGGTCGCGTCGCGAAAAGCTCAATCGGGGGAGACATTCATGATGAAATCTGCTTGCTCGTCGCCTGCTCGCGCTGGCTATGCGGGGGTCGCCTTGGTCACCTTCGTTCTGGCCATGCCGGCTCGCGCGGCCGACGATCGACAGGTCAAGGTTCAACCGGATGCCCTGCACTTCGGCACGGTTCGCCAGGGCGCTATTGCCGAAGGTAGCGTGCGGGTCTTGATGAAAGGGGATTCGGCCGACGGCATTGACGCGCGGGCCGAAGCACCTGCATTCTTGAAAGTGCTCGACGTCAAGACCGGCACGCATACTTACAGCAACCTGGGATCGAGAGTCTATTGCGACGTGATGGTTGCGGTTGATACCGAGAAGGTGGGAAATTTCGCTGGCTTGCTCCGGCTTCACGTGGGCGGCGAATCCGTGTCACCGCGGGTCACCGTAACCGTCGCGCCGCGGGCCGCCGAATCGATCCGGATCCTGGTGGCCAATACTCCGTTCGAAAAGTTCTCGACGTCCGATAGCCACATTTTCGACACCTGGAAAGAGATCGTCGAGACGGGCAATCTGGACCCAGATTATCTGGACCTTGGGCAGGGACCGGTGCTGCGCAATCTGGACTTGTCGCAGTATGACGTGATTTTCCTCTCGGGCGGGGGTATCGTCGGCATTCACGAGGAGGACTACGCCCGGTTAAAAGATTTCATCGTGCAGGGGGGCCACGTGGTCATTGCCGCCAGCCATTTCATGGGCGGCTCGGTCCCGAAGGCGAATCGTATCTTGGCCGAATGTGGGCTGCAGATGCGCGATTCGGAATTGCAGGACGAGGTAGTGATCGGCAAGGCAAAGGATCTACCTCGTTCCGAATTCACCGAGGGGGTGACGTCGTTGCGCGTGCACCGGCTGACGCCCGTAAAGGTCGAAGAGGGGGCCACGGCCACGTACTTGATCAAAGGCGCGCCCGATGGCGAAGGCTTTGCGGCCCTGGGTCGATTCGGCAAGGGGAGCGTGGTGGCGTTAGGCGTTCCGCTGTGGTGGAGTTGGATCGCCGGCGAACGGGCCACGAACGCGGACAATGCCCGGTTCCTGCAAAACGTCTTGAGCCGAACCAAGGCTCGGTAGCGGACAAATCGCGTGGAAATAACGGCCTACGAGCCGACGGGGCCGTGGTCGGTGATTCCTTCCACGGCTTGCCGCACGGCGTCGACCAGTTGCCGGGGCTCGAAGGGTTTTTCGAGCAATTGAAAGACGTTCAAGTCCTCGATCTGCTGCCGCACCATACTGGCGCCCAGCCCCGTGATGAAAATGATCCGCAGGTCGGGAAACCGTTTGCGTAGCACGCGCGCCAGGTCGGCGCCGGTGCTGCGGTCGCCAATCAGCCAGTCCGCCACCAGAACATCGGGCCGAAAATCCGTGCTTTGATTGGCCGCATCCAGAGCCGTTGCTACGGCTACGACTTCGTTGCCAGCTTGAGTGAGGAAGAACTTCAGACTGGCTCGGTAGCCCGCCTCGTCGTCGACAACTAACACCTTCGCCATACGGCGCCTCCCGCGGGAAGGGCGTTTGATGTGCGTGCCACGCCTCACACCGACGTCTGCTCCCTTGCCAGGAGCAGCTCGCAAATCAGCAAGGCGAGGCCCGCCACGAAACGCGACCGCAAGACAAGCACCGGATCGATGCGCAGCACTTTTATCTGTCAGCAGGGGCGCAGGCCCAATGCCAACCAGCACCGGCCAACCAATAGCGGCGCAGTGTGCGCGGGCGCACGCCGAACTGGTCAGCCTTTACTGAGAAAAAGTCGCAACGCTAAGACCGGCGCGCCGTGCGTGTGGCAGGCGTCACCTTATTGCTTGATGCACCACATCAACTGACGGATCTCGACCGAACGCATAGCCGACAAGACCTGTGGGTCGTGCCGTTGCCTCCTCTGCGTTGTTTCCGCCGTGTGTCTCCCGCTGCGCTTTGCCTGCCCGGCCTGCCGCTTCTCCGCCGAATGGCGGTACCCCGATAAAGCGCCAACCACGAGTGAGCTGCGAAAATAGATTCGCGAATTCTAGCAACTCGGCGGAGCACAATTCAAGTCCATTCTGCGCGCTTTCTTTTTCGCATGGTGGTTTTCAACTAACAGGAATTCATCCCCCGATGCGTCGCACGCAAAGGGCCATACACGCTTCGGGCGTCGATCATTTTCGCGCCTCGTTTCGCAGCGCCTCGCTGCGCCGCGGCCGCACTGTTCGGTCGCAGCCCTCATAACTTCGCGTCCGGGTCCATCCGCCCGTCGTGGTGTCGGATCCGGAAATTTTTGATCGGCAACGGCGCGTGGGCAGATTCACGACGCGATTGTTCACGCGCACGTTACCTACCGTACACCGCATTCGTTCTGGCGCGCGAGAGCGACGATGCGGCAAGCTTCAAAGCGTTGGCGCGACGTCACGCACGGTCGTACACGAACGTGTGACCATGGGCGCGCCCTTTAGGTAAACCGCATTGCGCCACCGGCGCCCGCCAACTCGAACGACCATGCTCCGCCGGCCCGTCAGTGCGCCGCGCTTTCTCGGTCTCAGCGAGGCCTTCGGCTACGCCTCGGCGAACGATTGGCGCCTGCGGCGGATCGCCAGAAGGTTACTACGGGATACCGCAAAGGAGGGGGATGCTAGCGTGGTCCTCATGCCACGCTCATCATGTCGGCCCTCGCTGGGAATGCCGGTAAAAGCTCGGGCACGGCCGCTATAGGCGGATTTCAACTACCGCTGATAGACTGAGGACGGATATGGTCCGAGCCGGAGTCCTTCATGTCCCGCATTTCGTCTTGCGCCTCCTGCCACGGCGACTTTCTGATTCCTGGAGCTTCGCAGCCCAAGGATCAGATGCGTTGCCCGTTGTGCAATGCGCAGTTCCTGGTGCAGGATGTGCTTGCTGGCAGCATTTTTGCGCCGCCCGAGGCGATACCGGTCGCACCCTCGGGCGCTAGCCTGAGGGCGAGCGCCGGGGCACGGCAACCGCGGCCGGCCGAGCCGGTCGACTTCGATGCCGAGACGATCGACGTCCAACCGCCGCAGCGCCGCAAGCAGCCCGGAATCTTTGCGCATCTCATCGGCATTGTCGGCGGGGGCATTCTTGGTCTCTCGCTGGGATATTTGGGGCTGTTGCGCTTTGGCGGGCCGCAGTACGACTTTCTGCACATTGGCAACAAACTGCCTCCCTGGGTCACGGCCCCCTTACCGCGGCTGTTCCCTGGGAAAGATGACGCCGGATTGGAACCGCCTCGTCACGAGCGCGGACTCGAAGATCTGCTGAACCAGCCAGACCAACCCCCTACGGTAGACTTGCAACCTGCCGGTGGACCCACGCCATTCGACACCGCGCCCCCATTTTCGCCGGCGCCTGGTTCTACATCGGCTCCTGTTTCATCGACTGCGCCCTTTTCAGCGCCGCCCTTCTCGGCGGCGCCGCCAGACGCCTCGATAATGCCGTCGCCACAGACTGTGCCGCCGGCCGATGCTTATCCGGTGCCGATGAACGAAGCGCCTCTACCGCAGGCGCAGCCCGGCGCGCCGCCATCCGCCGAAGCGCCGGCCAACCCGCCTCCGCCGCAGGGAGTTCGTCTTGGTCCGCGACAGTTCTCGGCCTATTCGGCCGAAGACCTGGCGTTGGCCGTGAACGAGGTCTCGGCCGCCTGGCGGTGCTCTGTTTGCAACGGAACTGGCCAAGGCGCGCGTCCCGTCGTCACCGGCGTTCGCGAAGCGGGGGGCCCCAAGGTTCAGCAAGCCGCTGATCACCGCGCGCCGTGCGACGCGTGCGGCGGCAAGCCGATTGCCAAGATGACGCCCGACCTGTACGCCAAGCTTTGCCACCTGGCGGAAGTCGTCACGTTTGTTTCCAAAGGCGATACCAGTGCCTGGAGTCAACGCGAGACGGTGCAAGGCCTGCTGGCGACAGCCGGCGCCGACCAAAAGGCGGCCGAAGCGATCGGCCGCTTGGCCGGCTTTCAGCTCGAACCAGGACATCATAAGGATCCCGGCATCGCGCTGGCCGGCACGGTCCAGGAAATGTCGCAGGTCGGCAGCCTGTTCGGCATGAAAATCGTGTTGTTCGGCCTCCCCAAAGTCGTCACGGTCGTCAGCTGGCGTCCGGCCCAGCCCGCCATTAACGTACACGACCGCGTGATCATTCTGGGGAGCATTGTGGAGAACCCCACCGAGAACCTGGTCGGCTACGAGGGGCGGCAGCCACAAGTCATCTGGGGCGGATTGCCCGCCAAGCTGTCGGCCCAGCCATAAGAGAGCGCGCAGCAGGATCATCTGGGCGGGCCACGTGCGGCGGTCGCCGCTAGCGCTTTCGCATGCAGCAGCAATGGTGAGCCATCATGCCCGACCCGGCCGACGAGACACCCGGCGAGACGCCTGATCCGGGCTACGCCGCCATAGCCAAGTATCTGCGCTATACGCTCTCGCTACCCGAGCGGGCCTTGCGATCGACGACGGCCGTGGTGGCCGGCGCGGCGCGTGAGAGCGCGGCATTGCTGGTGCCGCAAGCGTTTCAGAACTCGCAAAGCTATTCGGTCATGATCCGCCAAATGCTCGACTTCCTGGCCGAGGACGTCGGCGGTACGGCGCGCCCCGCGTCCGCTGCGACAGGCTCCGCCGATGTGCAGAACTTCGTGGCCCGCAAAGCGGTCGGCAACTTTATCGACATGGCGAACCTGGCGACGTTTCATATCTCGCCGGCTCTGTTATTGGCCGTGGTCAGCGACATTGCCTATGGCTCGCAGGCATATCTCGGCGAGTTGGCCGATCAACTGAAGCGCGAAGGCGTGATCGACCACAACAGCACGATCCATCACGTCGACGATCTACTGGACGCCGTGGCCAAGGCGTCGAGCACCACGGCCAATGCCTTCAACACGCCCCCATTGTCCGTCGACGGGCTGCGCGAGACGATCAACCAAACGCGCGAATCGTTACGTTCGATCGATCCCGCCACGGTGATCCCGCAAGCCGAGCTCGGGCGCCTCTGGAACGACATCCAAGAGATTGCCCAGCGCGAGCATGTTAGCCCGCTGGCGATCTCGGGCGCCATGACGTTGTTTGCCCTCACGAAGATGCAGACCGTGGCCCGCGGCGCACTTTCGGGCGTGCGCGTGGCGGGTCAATTGTTCGACCGGCATGTGATCGATCACTACGAATCGGCGCTGACCGAGATTCGCAACCGAGGGCTGTACGCCACGCTGCGCGAATCGAGCGCGCCGTATATCGATGCCGTTTGGCAGAACTTCTCGACCGACAAGGCGACGATTACCGAAGGCCTGCTCACGGGCGAGCTGTTGGGTCAAGGCTGGGCGGCCGTGCGCCGGTGGTTTGGCACGACAAAAGCGGAGGGGCCGCCGGAAGAAACGGACCCCGCGCTTAAGCCCGGGGACTCCATCTAGCCCGCGCCGGGCCGCCCGCAAGCCTTTCCCCCTTGGCACCCTCGTTTCTTTGCGGGACCGCGATCCGCGGCCTGTAGCGGCCGGGACATGTTCCGCCCCGAGCGCAGCTTTTTTCTGTAACACCCTGGAACACCTTGCGCTAGTGATACCTGGATGGATGAAGTACCAGGGTTCCTAAACTTGCAAGGGAGGTTCCAATGTTCGCGCACTTGAGAAACACGGTCTGCATGTTGTTCGCCACGGCTGTTTTCAGCATGGCTGCCAACCCGGCTGCGGCAGCCCGGTTGGGCGGAATGGGTGGCGGCGCCATGGCCCACGTGGGCAATTCGTCGCGCAGCCTGTCGGCGGCGACGGCCGGAAAATTGACCCCCAAGAACCTGACGTCGAACAAATTGAAGTTGGCCAACACCACCATTAATAAGGTCCCCGTCACGACGGTGTCGGCCCCACTGCTACCGACGAAACCCGTCTTCCCGATTGGGCCCGTAAATCCCGTGGTCCCGGTGAACCCGATCGGTCCCGTATACCCTGTCTTCCCTGTCGGACCGGTGAAGCCCGTGTTTCCCGTTAACCCTGTGTACCCCGTTGGTCCAGTGAAACCCGTGGGCCCAGTGAAGCCCATTGGGCCCGTGTACCCTGTGTTCCCCGTGGGTCCCGTGAAACCGATCGGCCCAATAAGCCCCGTGGGCCCCGGACTCCCTGTCGGCCCGACAAACCCCATTGGCCCGGTGAAACCGATCGGCCCAATAAGTCCCGTCGGTCCCGGGCTCCCCGTCGGCCCGACGAACCCCGTCGGTCCCGTGAATCCCGTTCAGCCGCCCGTGACCACGACACCTCCGACTTCGGGCAATCCGTATCCGGGTGGCTCCTACTCAGGCGGACTTGGCGGACTGTTGGGATTGCTGCCGCTGGGTGGCGGATTCGGAGGCGGGGCCGGTGGTGGATCTAGTGGCGGGGTTGGTGGTGGCGTCGACAGCGGATCGACAATGGTGGCGGACGCTCCGGCGACTCCTGCCGTTACGACCCCGATCGCAGCCACGTCAGGGATCGACTTGCAAATCGTCGATGTCCGGCTGATCGACAATGGCGATGCCAGCCGCCAGATTGGTCCCTGCTACCGTGTCACGTTCCGCAACGCCGGGTCGACAACCGTCGACCATGAGTTCAACGTGGCGTTGGTGGCTGCCGACGGTGCCAACCTGACATCGGACCTGCCACTGTCCGAGACACGTGTCGCTTCGCTCGCCAGTGGCGGCCTGAGCCACGTCGACGTGCGACTGCCGGTCACCGCTTTCCAAATGGGAGCCGATTCCCACAGCGAGTTCGGCAAGCTGTTCGTCTTCGTAGACAGCCATCGGGAAGTCAACGAAACGAATCGCGACAACAACGTGGCGGGCTTCGACCGTACGACGATTCAACCGGCGGCCTGAGTGCAGTACGAAATGCCATCGGCACATCGCAAGCGGGACGGTCTACGGACCGCCCCGCTTTTTTTCGTTTCTAGCGAGGCACGCGGCGGCTCGATCTTTCCTGCGCAAGGACCGCTTAGGGCAGGGCCTGCCACGTTACAGCAGCGTCCGTCGTTACAACCGGAAGGGACGTTGTTTTCCGTGCTAGGCTTGTGGGACGGAAATATTGTGTCACAGCGACGATACTCCACAAGAAACCGCCGCGCGTTATGGTCAGCGCCGAACAACGTCGAGCAATGCGACTTGCCATTCCTCTCGGGCAGGATCACGGCGAGCTGCGCATTCACGGCCAGGATTATCCGGTCCGCCTGATCGATCAATCCGCCGGCGGCTTCGGCATTCAGTCGGAGATTCCTCTAGAGATCAAAGACGGAGACATCGCCGCGCTCAGTTGGTCGGGCGGTTGCTGCCGCGTGCGTGTCCTCAATCGTTGCGAGGAAGAGAACTTTACCCGGATTGGCGTCGAGCGGCTCGAGGAACTCGACTCGGCCGAGGATCTCGACATAAAGAATAGCATCTGGTCACTGCGCCGCCCGCGGATGCCCATGCCCGGCGCTAATCTGTCGTACTTTGTGTACGGCGTACTGGTGGTAGTGGGGTGCAGCATCGCCGGGTTGACCTGGGGGCTGATGCCGCACGATTCGAATGTCGCGTTGCAGGCGCCGGTATCGGCCAAAGAGAAAGCCGCTTCGGACGCAGCGGCGGTCGCGGTTCAGGCGCGCGCCAGGAAAAGCCTCACCGACTTCTCGACATACGCGGGCCGGGAGATGCATCGCGCGCTTGACTCAAGTCGCATGCCCAAGGCAGCCCAGAAGTGGGTTGCGCAACGCGTGCAGGTGTTGAACCACGCGATGCGCGGCGTGATGAAGGCGGTGGTACGTGCCTCGGCTGATACGCGTCAGGCGGCGACCGCTGTCGAAGCGACGGCCCGCAGCACCATCGACTCGATCGGCCGCGCCGCGACGATGGGCAAAGATTCGATATTGCTCGAACTACCACGTTTCATGAACAACTTGCAGCTCACGAAGCGGCAGCGTCGCGAACTCGACAAGATATTGAAGGCCGCGCATGATGCGACACAGGATTTGCAGCGCCGCAGCCGCGAACTGGGGACGCAGGAAGTCATGCAGCAAATCGCCGAAATCCGCACTACGGCCAGCCAGCAGGCGCTAGCCGCGCTATCGCCGGAACAGACCGAGCAATTGCTGGCGCTCGTCTCGAATGGGCACAGCACACAGAAAAAACCGCCCGCGGCGGAAGCCGCGCCTAAGTCGGCGGCGCAAAAGGGCCGGAATTAGCCAAACGCCTATTTGGCAGTATCGTCCGCAGCGTCCTTGGCCTTCACCAGCTTGACGTTGGTCGACAGGAAATAAGGCTGATGATCCGTGTCGAACACCGCTTCGCCGAACACCGCCGCATAGCCTGATTTCGGCCGTTCCAGCTTGTACTGGTAGGCCCCCTCGACCAGCTCCGTCGGGTGGCTGGTCCATTTCGACTCGCGGAAATCGCGGGTGGCGGCCGTGGCCACCCAGGCTGAAACCTTGTCCGGTTTGGTGTCGGCCTTGATGTTCAGAGTCGCGCGCTCATCGTTGTCGGTCAATTCCCACGTCAGCTTGGCGAGGTGCTTGCCGCCCGCCGCCTGACGGTGCAGAGCCGACACCGTCCCGATGATGCGCGTAAAGTCGTTCAACCCGTGGCCGTTGTTGGGCACGTACAGAATGTGCTTCTCGCCCGCGAGGCCGTTCCAGTACAAGTTCAAGGCGTCGAGCGGCCAGTATCGGTCGTTCGTGCCCAGCAGGATCACCTTGGGCTGCGTCAACAGCGCGCGATAGGCGTAGGGATCGACGATCGCCTGCAACATGCGCCCGACGTCGCTGTCGTTCTGTTGCTGAATGCCGCGATTGGTGTAGTCCTGGATCTGTTCAGAGAATTCGCCGAACGTTGCCACCTGGTGCTTCATCTGCACGCCCATGTTGAGCATGTCGATGACCATCGGCGCAAAAGCGTTGACGCGTGGATCGACCGATGCGGTGAGCCAAGTGGTCCAACCACGCTTGGAAGCGCCTGTGAGCGTGAAGTTCTTGATGTCGAGCGACCACTCTTGCTTGGCGAATTCCTGCACGGCATCCATGCCGCGGACCGCGCTCTTGACCATCGGCAACAATAGCGGCCAGGAAGAATCGCCCGTGTTGATGTACTGCTCGAACGTGTAAGAGATCGCGCCGTCTTCGGTCAGTCCGTCGAAGATCGGCTGGTTCGGCACTTGCTTTAGCACCGCGACAGGACTCTTCACGCGCTCAGCAACCTGCGCCAAGATCGCCGCCTCGGACGGCAGCTTGCCCCCTTTGTCATCCGCCGCGGGCTTGGCCAGGTCGTCGCTCCAGGCACCGCCATCGATCAGCATGATGCCTTGCGCCTCGTTCTCGACTTCACTGGGACGGATCACGAACAGCTGGTGTTTCCAGACTGTGTCTTTCCAGGTCTGCGAAGTAAGGATCAACTCGGCCCACGTCGCTTTGCCGACCTTGCCTTCCTGGCGTTTGACCCAGCGGTAGCTGGCGTCAGGCTGTTTGACGTAGCTATGCAGCGGCCCCTGTCCGGGCTGCGACGATTCTCCCTTTTCCGCGGCCGAAATCGATCGTCCGCCCAGGATCAATAACGCGAGGCAAATGCTAAACTTAAAACGAGTTTTCACGAGATTACGTCCTTGGATCCAATGGCGTGCGGCGGGGGCGACGCGGGCGGGAACGCGCGGTGAGCCACGCTTCAATGGTGCGAAGCTGGTTCCTTCATCATAGGTTCCGGCCGGTGTTCGCAGCAAGCCAAGGCGAGCCTGCTGGCTAGGTCAGCAAGCGGCTGCTTGCCAGCCTAAACAACGAAACGAAGAATTACTGGGTCACCCCGGGCGCCCGGCTTCGGTCAAGCAATGCGTTGCCTAAATAACCTCACTACGAGGGGTGCGAACATGATCCCAAAACAAAGCCTTCGCCCAAGCTATCCGGCATGCGGACTTGCTCAAGCCGTGGCGCACGGCCTGGGTCTGACCGGTTGGTCTCTCGCCGCCAGGCAGCCGAGCGCCGTGGCGGTGCTAGCGACCGTGACAATCGCGGCGGCGCTGACGAGCGCCGGCTGCGGCCAGATTGCCGCCGTTAAAGAAAAGCCCACGACCGACGAGATCCGCCAGATTCAGGCGACCGTCGAGGCGCAGAAGCCGGCGCTGGACGCGACTCCGTCGATCACGCAACAGGCCATCTATCGTCCCTGGGGCGTCAAGGAAACCGCCGTCGACGCGTTGGGCCGCATCGGCGAAAGCGCCGTTCCGACGCTGATCACCGCGCTGTCGGACGCCAATCCACGCGTCCGCGCGCAGGCCGGCCGGGCATTGGCACGGATGGGAGCCGCCGGCAAGGACGCCGTGCCGACATTAATGGAACGGCTCGATGACCCGGACGAGGATGTCCGCCAGGCCGCGGCCCGCGCCCTGGGGCAAATGGGTCCGTTCGCGGCGCCCGCCGTGCCGGCGCTCGTGGGCATGATCGAATCGCCCGACGGCAAAGCGCCCGCTTCGACGATCCCACCGTTGGTCCCACAACCAGGCGCCGCTCGACAGTAATGACGCGCGCCAGAAACCGAACACGAATCACTCAGAAGTATTCGGCGGGTCGGGTGCCATGTCCACGTATCGCGTGGACATGTGAACTTATTGTGGTTTTACAGCATGCCCACGCTTTGCGTGGGCATGGTACCCCAAAGAGACCGGATACTCCCCGTGACCGGTCACCCTGGCACCGGAGATCGCATCGCCCGGAAATACTCGGCGAGTGAGCCTTATCCGTAGTTCAGCCGTGGTGGGCTGCCGCGCTGCACTGGCACGTCGAACAGTCGCGGTCGATCGCCGGCCAATGATTCCTTGAGCTTCGACTCCAACTCATCCGGATCGGTAATCCGCGCCGCTTCCACGCCAAGCGAACGAGCCAAGCCGACAAAGTCGATCTCGGGCTCGGCCAGATCCATGCCGACGAAGTGCCCGGCGCGGGCTGCCGGATAACCGATCTGCTGCGCGCCCACTTTCAGAATCTGGTACTGCGCGTTGTTGCAGATGACGAACGTGACCGGCAGCCGGTAGCGGGCCGCGGTCCACAGCCCTTGAATGCCGTACATCGACGCTCCCTCACCCAAGAGAGCCAATACGGGGCGCTCGGGCCAGGCGAGTTGCACTCCCATCGCGCAGCCCAGGCCCCACCCCAGGGCCCAACCGCGATGGCCGAAGTAGCCGGTCGTGTTTTTCAAGGCCGCAAGACGCTCCAAGTACGTGCCGGTTGTGGTCACGGCCTCTTCGACGACGGCCACGTTGGGCGGCAACACATGCGCCACGCTCGACATCAACGTCAGTGGCGTCAGCGGCCGCGCGCTGCGCTGGGTGCGCGCCTCTTCGATGAGCGCCGTGCGTGCGCGAGTGTGCGTCTCGGCGATCGCCGCGGCGCGACTTTTGGCTTGCTCGACTTGCGCGGCCGACATGGTCGTGCGCAACAACGCACTCAGCTCGGCGAGCCCGACTTTCAAATCGCCCAACAGACCGACCTCGACCGGATAGTTCTTGCCCAACTGCCAGGGGTCCTGATCGATGTGCACGATGCGGATATGCTCGGGGATCGCGCGCGACGGTTCGAAGTATACGTACAAGCGCAGCAAATCCATGCCGACGACAAAGATCACATCGTGATCGGCCAGTCGCGCGCGCACTTCGGGAGACCAGATCGGCATACCGGGGGCCGAGAGGGGATGATCGGCCGGAAAGCCGAGGCGGCCGTGCGTCGTGCCCGATTCCGACATCACCGGCGCGCCCAGCTGTTCGGCCACGGCCACGAGCTCGGCCACGGCATCCCCCTCGGTGGTGCGGCTGCCAACGAGTATCGCCGGGTTGCGGGCCCCGGCCAGCACGGCGGCGGCTTGCCGCAGTGCCTCGACGGGCGGGCGGACGCGCACGTCCAGCGGCTTGGCCGTAGTCAGGTCTAGCTCAGCGATTTCGCTTTGCAGGTCCATCGGCAGCGAGAGGAACACCGGGCCGGTCGGCGGCGTCAGCGCCACTTGCGCGGCGCGGCGAATCGCGGTCGGCAGATCCTGGACCCGCTGCACTTCGGCCGCCCATTTCATCCACGGCTTGGCCACGCGGACCATGTCTGACCACAGAATCGGCTCTTCGAACATCAGCCGGCGATCCTGCTGGCCGGCCGTCACCAACAGCGGTGTGCCGGCGCGATGGGCGTTGTACAGCATGCCCATCGCGTTCCCCAGTCCGCAGCTGATGTGCAGATTGACAAATCCCAGCGAGCGCGAGGCCTGGGCATAGCCGTCGGCCATGGCCACGACGGGCACTTCCTGTAGACCCAGGATGTATTCAATCCGGCGATCCGCTACCAAGGCGTCTGAAAGCGGTAGCTCTGTCGTGCCGGGATTTCCGAACAAATAACGCACGCCGAGATTGGCGAGCATTTCGAGCAATGCCTGCACGCCGCTGATGGCCATAGCGTTTGCTGCCGAGAGTGCCGTGGGGCGGGGATGCGATGACGACGAGGCGCCAGTGTACGCCAGGCGCACGCCAAAGCAAATCGCCAGGCCAGAGCCGCCGCGTGGGAAGCGCGGCGCTCGGGTCTGGCGAGTAAATCAGCAAATCTGCTGGGCGTTATCGCACGTACTGACGCTGCGAAGTGCGCCGCACTTGCGACGGAGATTCTTCTTCGACTTGATCGTCGGGCTCGGCCAGGGTCGGTTCGCCGCGGCGTGCCACGGTGGACGGATTGGCGGAACGACTCGATGGCAAAGTCGCCGGCTTGACCAGCCGATCGGTGGTACCCAGGTACTGGACTGCACCTTCGTACTCTTGCGGTCGGTTACGCTGCGCCATCTGCGGAGAGGGCCGGCCGGCCGGGTATTGTCGATTATTGCCCGGACGAACCATCTGGGGAGTGTTTTGCGGCGGACGACGCGTCATTTGCGGAGCGCCCTGCGACGACGGAGCGCGGCGCACCATCTGCTGCGACCGTTGCGGCGGACGAGTTTTGCGCGCCATCTGCGGCGCGTTCTGGTCCATCGATCGCGAGGGCACGTCGCGCACGACTTGATTGCCGTAGGGATGTGCACGCGAGTAGGTTTCAGGCGGCAGACCGTTGCCGCCCGGTGTCGGCGGGCCTACCCAATTGGCACAGTCGTCGCACGTCGAGCAGTGCGGATTGCCGGTGCACCAATCGCCCCAGTAGACTTCGCCGCAGCCACCCGGTCGATTGCAAGGCCAGCCACACCAACCTCCCCAGCCACAGCCGCTGCCGCCGTTCCAGCCGCAGCCCGGTTCCCAACCGCACCCAGGCCACGGGCAAGGCGTCCAGCCGCTGCCTTCCCAGCAGCAACAGCCGGCACTGCCCAAAGCCAGGCAGGCCAGGCCAATGCCCAGCAATAAGCGCTTCATGTCAAAAATCCCCCCTCAGGAATTTGTAGGTCGCCGTTGGGTCTTATCGGCGGAATTATCGGCACAGTCGAGAAAATCGTCATAGCTGGCAGCATGCATACCAGTGACAGTGTCAGCCCAACGGGCTGCGGCAACGGCAATGCGCGATTGCGCTCTCGCAGGGTTTGATTCTGGGGCGTCTCCGTGGCTTCCGCCGACCTTGCGCCTCGTGCCGATTCCCGTGTGCCACGGTTGGCGTGTCCGACCTTGCGAATTGCCAAGACCGCTCGTCGAGAAACGGGCGGTAGCTCGCGGCGCGCGCGGCGGGTGACTATATTGCGCGTCGACGTATATGATCGTCCCCGGGTTGCATTCCCGTACCGCTTTTGGACCAGCGAGGCCACGATGACCACCGCACTCCCCATTCGTTCCTTGAATCATGTGGGCCGTCTCACCAAGCACTTGGAAGAGAGCAAGGCCTTTTATCGCGACGTGCTCGGCTTTCAGGAAATCTTGCGGCCGAACTTCGACTTTCAGGGGGCGTGGCTGTTCAACTACGGTTTGCAAATTCACCTGATCGTGAACGAATCGGTTCCGGATCCGAGCGGCCCGATCCAGACGCGCGATGGCCACCTGGCCTTCGAGGTCGACGACCTGGCCACCGTGGAAAAGCGACTGGAAGAGCGCGGCATCCCGTTCCGCAAAAACACCGTGGCCCAGACCGGCCGAGAGCAGATTTTTTTCCGCGATCCGGACGGCCATCACATTGAGGTGGGGATCTATGCGCCGTCGCAGCCGGTCGCGTAGCACCGGTTCGCCTTGCGATGGTCGCAGCGAGGGCTAAATGCGCTCGATGATCGTGGCCGTGGCCATGCCGTGGCCGATGCACATGGTTTGTAAGCCTAGCCGGCCGCCGGTGGCCTCCAAGCCCACCAGCATTTTGGCCATCAGGCCGGCGCCCGTTGCGCCCAGTGGATGTCCATGAGCGATGGCTCCGCCCCAGGGATTCACGCGCTCCATATTCGGCTTGATCTCCTTGGCCCAGCCGAGCACGACGCTGGCGAAGGCCTCGTTGATCTCGATCCAATCGATGTCGTTGATGGTTAGCCCGGCGCGTTTGAGCGCCTTGACTGTGGCCGGAATCACGCCGGCCAACTGCAACGTGGGATCGTCACCCACGGCCACGCGTGCCAGGAATCGGGCCCTCGGCTTGAAGCCATCGCTGAGGGCGACTTCGCGATCGGCCACCAGCACCGCGGCGGCACCGTCGGACACCTGGCTGCTGTTGGCGGCCGTCACCACGCCGCCGCCGTCGGGCCGAAACACCGTCGGCAGCGAAGCGATCTTGGCTGGATCTAGTACGTCGCGGATGCCCTCGTCGCGCGTGAGAGTCACCTTGGCCCCGGCGCCGTCGATCCCGTCGGTCGGCAGGATCTCTTTGTTGCGCTTGTCGTGCGCGGCCTGCGACGCGCGGCGATGACTCTCCATCGAATAGCGATCGACGTCGGCGCGTGTGATCTTGTACTTGTCGGCCATGCGCTCGGCACTTTCTCCCTGGTGGATCAGGTCGAAGCGCTGGAACAGCTCGGGGTTCATCTTGTCGAGCGTGCCGATATCGCTGAACATCGGCGCGCGCGTCATGTGCTCGATGCCCGCGCCAATGGAATAGGCCGCGTCGCCGGCGCCGATCTGTTGGGCGGCAAAATGAATCGCCTGCTGACTCGATCCGCACATGCGGTTGAGGGTCACGGCTGGCACCTCGACGGGAAAGCCCGCCAACAGCACGGCCAATCGACCGATGTTGGCGCCCTGCTCGCCGGCCTGGGTGACGCAACCCGTGACCACGTCTTCGATCTTGGCCGGCGGCAAACCGACGCGCTCGGTGAGCCCCTTCAGGGCCAAGGCCAACAGGGCGTCGGGGCGTATGTCTCGATACGCGCCCCCCTTGCGGCCAAACGGGGTCCGTACGGCGTCGACGATCACGGGTTGAGGCATGACGATACTCCTTGGCAAAATTGTTCGGCTGGGATTCGCACCTTTTGCACCCATCGCCGCCCGACGAGCATTCCACCCGCCAACGCCACCGCTAAACTCTTCTGAATTCTATGCAGCACCACGACAGTGGTCGTGACTCAGGCCGAAACCGGCTTGGCCGCGTGGGGCGCCACGACGCCGCAGGCCCCCTTGTTCGAGTAGTAATTCCAAAAACGCTCGCGCAGAGCAGACTTCAGAAACTTGCCGGCCGAAGTGCGGGGGATCTCGTCGACGAACTCGACATCTTCTGGCAACCACCATTTGGCGAATTGCGGCGCCAGAAAACCGATCAGTTCCTGCGGGCTGGCCTGCTGATTGGGTTTGAGCACCACCACGGCCAGTGGACGCTCGGCCCACTTGGGATGCTCGACCGGCACCACGGCCGCCTCGGCGACGGCCGGATGCCCCATCAGGGCATTCTCCAGCGCTACGGAGCTGATCCATTCGCCCCCCGATTTGATCACGTCTTTGGCCCGATCTTGCAATTGAATGCAACCGTCGGCGTGGATGGCCACGATGTCGCCGGTGCGAAACCAGCCATCTTCGGTGAACGAGACACTTCCTTCCGGGCATTCGTAGTAGCTGCTAGCGATCCACGGTCCGCGCACTTCGAGCTCGCCCATGGTCTGGCCGTCGCTGGGAATGATGCCGTTTTCGTTGCGGCCGCGCACTTCGACCAAGGGGACCGGCCGGCCTTGCTTCGCGCGGAAGCTGTACTTCTCTTCTTCCGAGGCACCGGTCAGTCGCTGCGGCAGATTGGCAATCGTCCCCATCGGACACAACTCGGTCATGCCCCAGGCGTGGACTATGTTCAGATTGTGCCGCTCTTGGAAGCCGCGAATCATGCTGGGGGGCGCGGCCGAGCCCCCCACGACCATGGCGCGCACGCTCGACAAGTCGTAGGCCTGGGGGTTGTTGTCGAGAATCTGCAGGATGCCGAGCCAGATCGTCGGCACGCCGGCCGTGACCGTGACGCGTTCGGCCACCATCTGCTCAAGCAAGCTTTGCGGATCAAGATGCGGCCCCGGAAAAACCTGTTTGGCGCCAACCAGCAAGCAGCAGAATGGCAACCCCCAGGCATTGGCATGGAACATCGGCACCACGGCCTGCGTGACATCGCTCTCGCAAATGCCTTGCGTGTCGGCCAGGCCATTGACGATCGAATGCAACACGAGAGCGCGGTGCGAGGCCAACACGCCCTTGGGCTTGCCCGTTGTGCCCGAGGTGTAGCACATGGCGGCCGCCTGCCGCTCGTCGAGATCGGGGTATTCGAAGCGGGCCGGATCTTCAGCGGCCAGCAGGTCTTCGTAATTGAGCGTGCCGGGCGGCGTCGGCTTGCCGGTCGTCGGCACGACGACGATGTGTTCGAAGGGAACGTTGTCCTTGAACTTTTCGAAGAGCGGCCACAGCACGTCATCGACCAAAACAATCTTGTCGCCGGCGTGCCCGGCAATGTAGGTCAGATCGTTGGGGTGCAGTCGCAGGTTCAACGTGTGCAACACGCCGCCGGCGGAGGGAATGGCAAAATAAGCTTCCAGGTGCTGATAGTGGTTCCAGCAGAATGTGCCCACGCGGTCGCCGCTTTGCACGCCCAACCGTTTTAATGCCAACGACAGGCGTTTGGTCCGCTCGACCATGTCGGCGTAGGTGTAGCAGTGCCGGGTTTTGCACGGCAGGCGGGTGACGATCTCGCGATCGAAGTGCAACTGCTCGGCGCGGCGCAGCATGGTGGGAATCGTGAGTTGATAGTCCATGATCAAGCCGTTCAACATGCAATTCCCCTCATAGCGCGAAGTTCTCCTGCCACGGCAGGCAACGTACCCCGGCGCATGGCACGGCCGGCGGCATTGATAGTAGGAGCGCATCGCGATGTCTGCCTCGCGCGATGATGAAGATGTCGCGACCGCGCGCAGGGATTCACCAGCGCTAGGCAAACCTCGTGATACGGATTCGGCCGCGCAACCGGCCGATCCCCGGCCGCCATTGTAGTCGCCGGCGCGCACGCGCCACAACATGCCGGCGCTCGCGAAAGTGGGCAGGGCAATCGCCCAGAGACGCACCGCTTTTCGCTCCTGCAGCCGGGCAGGCGCGTATCCACGCGGGGGGCCTACAATCCTCACAGCGTGACCAACAGGAACGCCACCCGCGGTCGTGGCTCTCTAGCACGGCGGACCGCTTATAGCGACCGCTGGGGTCCGGGCGTAGAATCAAAAGGTGTCTGCCGCGGTGATCCCCTCGTGGCCGTTCGGCCCCGGGGCGTGGCGATTGCCGTCGGCCACCTTTTCTTCTGGCAGTTCAAGGACGATCCATGGTCAATCCCGTCGTCTGCTTCTTGGCTACTTGTTTATTGGCCGCCCAGGCCGATGCGCCGGCCAGCGACGTGCCGGCCACGGTTCGCAAACTCGTGCGGCAGCTCGATGCGCCCGAGAAGGCGCGGCGTGACGAGGCTGAGCAAAAGCTACTCGAAGTGGGATCAGCGGCCCTTGATGCGCTGCCCGCCCCGACAGACGCCAGCGCCGAAGTGCAACTTCGCTTGGGGCGCGTGCGCGTGCGCCTCGAAACGTTGCGCGGCGAGGAAGAGGTCCGTTCGCGCGAGGTCACGATCGCGGGCAAGGCGCTGCCGCTGCCCGAGGTGATTGCCGCGATCGATAAGCAGACCGGCAACAAGCTGCTGGATTATCGCGGGCAGTTTGGCCAGCAGGCCGCGGCAAAAACTTTGGATTTGGAATTGGAGAAGACGCCGTTTTGGTCGGCGCTCGATCAGATACTCGACCAGGCCGGCATGACCATCTATCAGTACTCGGGCGAACCGGGGCTGTCGCTGGTGAATCGCTCGGGCGGAGAAGTGCCGCGTTATAATCGCGGCGTATATGCCGGCGCCTTTCGCATCGAAGCGACCGACATCACGGCCCGCCGCGACCTGCGCGACGCCAACGGCCAAGCACTGAAGTTGCAATTAGACGTTGCTTGGGAACCGCGGCTAGTGCCGATTGCCATCACCCAGGCCGGCGACGCCATCACGGCCATTGGTGATACCGGCGGCACGCTAGCCGCCGCGCCCAACACCGAATTGGAATCGACCGTGAATCCGGGCGAAGCATCGGTGCAGGTGCCCCTGACATTCTCGTTGCCGCCGCGTGCGATGACCAAGATCGCCAGCCTTAAAGGAAACCTGGACGTGATCTTGCCCGGACCGATCGAAACATTTCGGTTCGAAAAGTTGAAAGCCGGGGCGAAAGCCGAAGAGCGGCGGGCAGGCGTCAAGGTGATTCTGGACCAGGTGCGGCAGAACAACCTGGTGTGGGAAGTGCGCGTGCGCGTGGCTTTTGATAACCCGGGCAAGGCCCTCGAATCGCACCGCACCTGGGTGCTGCACAACGAGGCTTACTTAGAGACAGCCGCCAAGGACAAAATCAATTCCGCCGGATTGGAAACCACGCGTCAAAGCGAAAACGAAGTCGGCGTGGCCTATTTGTTTGACGTCGAAGAGATTACGGATCACACGTTTGTCTACAAGACTCCCGCGGTGCTGCTGGACGTGGCCGTGCCGTACGAGCTGCACGATATCGCGCTGCCGTAGCGATTGCCGGCAGGCAGGGTGGTATGCATCACACGGCGCGAGGGCCTCGCGCCACGGCAGCGATACCTGCCGCGTGTCGCGCGAAGTTGAGTTTCTATCGGGCGAAGAGAGAAGAGAATGATGATGTCTCGCTGGTGCTTATCGCTATTGATTCCGACGATCGTCCTGCCGGCGGTCGCGCACGGGCAAGCTGATGTGGCCCGGGCCGAAATGATCGCCGTCAGTGCCCTGAAACCGCCGGGCACCATTGTCGCCAAGGTGGCTGGCAAGCCCGTCGACGTGGCGGCTGTCAACCGGCTGGTCAAGGTCGCCCTGCACGGCCGACCGGTCAGCAAGGCGGCGCTGCCGGGGCTGGAAGCCCAGGCATTGTCTCAGGTCATCAACCGCCGGCTCGTCGAGCTGTATCTCGACAGCCAGAAGGTTTCGGTCACCGACGCCGAGATCGACAAGGCGATCGCGGAACGAGAAAAAGAGATGCAAAAGCAAGGGACCGATCTGGCCGTCATTCGCGCCGAATCCGGGTTCACGGCGGCCGCCTACCGTGACGAAGTCAAATGGGAGCTGCGCCGTAATAAATTCCTGCGCGGCGTACTCACCGATGAACAGCTGGAAAAGTACTTCGACGCACACCGCCAGCAATTCGATGGCACCGAGCTGCGTGTGTCGCACATCTTGCTGCGCCCCGACGGGGCGCTAACGCCCGATGAGGTCGATTCGCTATCGGCTCGCGCCGATTCGATCCGCGATGAAATCATTGGCGATATCACGACCTTCGAGGATGCCGCGAAGAAATACTCGAGCGGTCCCAGCCGCGAGAAGGGCGGGGACCTTGGCTTCATTACACGGCATGGCGTGATGCCCGAAGAGTTCGCCAAGGAGGCCTTCGCCCTGGACAAAGACGAGATCAGCCCCCCGGTGACAACCCACCTAGGCGTACACTTGATTAAATGCACAGAGCTGCGCCCGGGCAAGAATACCTGGCGCGACGTGCGCAAGGAGCTGGTGCCCGCCGCCACGAATAGCGTCTTCGCGCAACTGGCCGCCGGCATGCGCGAAAAGGCCGAAATCGACTACACCGGCGCCATGGCCCACATTGATCCCGAGACGGGTAACCTGGTCGAGGCGACGGACGCAGCGGCCGATAAAGACGCCGCCGATAAGGACAGCTCTGCCGAAGGCAAGTAGCGGCGGGTGGGATATCTGCGTGCGTGAACTTGTCGGCTGGGTCGACATTGCTGTGCATGCCCACGCTGGGGCATGACACGCGCACCCGATGATCGGGTGCGCGTACGGCCCGCTAAGACGCCGCGCCGTCTTGGGCGGGTCGTTCGCCATCTTCGCTGGGCCACTGCGACAGCCAGTCGCGGGCGCGGAGCGGATCGGTGGGGTCCGCGGCGATCAATCGCTCAGCGACCTCGCGGGCGCGGTCTCGTTCGTGCAACTCGTAGAGACAGAGCGCGAGCCCCTTGGCGGCCGTGAGGAATCCTCGATTGGCCGGCAAACTGAACGGCAACGTCCCCCTCAAACCTTCGACGGGCACGGCCTGCATACCCAGATCAAACGCATAGCCGAAATGGGCCCGCGCCAGGCGGGTGTCTCCTTCGCTCAGCGCCAACTCCCCCAGCAGCTTGTGTGCTTCCAGGCATTCGGGGCAACCGTTCAAAAGCCAGCGCAGCTCGTCGACGGCGATGTCCAGTTCGCCGCCGTCGATCATCTGGTGGACTTCTTCCAGGTCCTCCGCACGCTGTTCGGCACAATGCGGATGAATCAGCTCGTACTCGCCTGGATTGCCCGTGCGACGTACCGAGAGCGTCGGCCGCGCGCTGCGCGAGGGTGCCGGCGCAGGGCCATGCGCGCGGCCCGTTTTGGAATTATGTTGCGGACGCCGTTTTGCAGACAAACAAACTTCCGATCTGAGGCTGGTGGCAGGGCGAATCGACAACAGATTACAAAGCGTGCTCTTTTCCCGCCATGGGGCCGCGCGCCGCGGAGCAACACGCTTGATCCGTCATTCATCATCGTGAGCGACCCGATTATACTAACCTGGGCTCGCGGCGCATGCCGCCTGGAGGGCGGATTCAATCAACCATTGGAAAAGGATTCCGATGCCTCGCGCAGCCAAGCCGTCGGGACGCGATACGACGGGTAAGCGCCGTGCGGCCCCTGCGCCAGGGAAGGCGGCCTCGCCACGGACCCAGCAGCGCGCCACCCGATCTGCCGGCAAGCAAAAACAACCTGTGCGCCTGCCGGCTGGCAAAGGTTCCGGCGGCGCAGGAAGGCCTCGCGCCGGTTTACAGCGCGTGATGCTGCATACCACGTCGCTGCACGCCGAGTCGCTGACGCAGCTTGCCGCGCCGCGTTGGCGCACGGCGCTACGGCGCCGATTGCTGGCCTGGTACGACCGCGGCGCGCGCGATCTCCCCTGGCGTCGATCGCGCGATCCCTACCTGGTGTGGGTCAGCGAAATCATGCTGCAACAAACGGTGGTGGCGGCCGTCGTCCCCTATTTTCAGCGGTTTGTCGCCAGGTTCCCTACAGTTGAAGCGTTGGCCAACGCCGCGGAAGAGGAAGTCTTGCGGCTGTGGGAGGGGTTGGGCTATTACCGTCGCGCGCGGCAACTGCACGGCGCCGCGCAGGTGGTGCGCAACCGGCATGCCGGCGTCTTCCCGCGCGACATCGCCGAGGTGCGCCGCCTGCCGGGCATCGGGCGCTACACGGCCGGCGCGATTCTGTCGATCTCGTTCGACGACCCTCATCCGATTCTGGAAGCCAACACGGTCCGGCTGCTGGCCCGGCTATTGGCTTACGAAGGGGTGACCACTTCCAGCAGCGGACAACAGATTCTGTGGGGCGCGGCCGAAACACTGCTGCCGCGGCGCGATACGGGACGCTTCAACCAGGCGTTGATGGAGTTAGGGAGCCAGGTTTGCACACCGCGCAACCCCCGCTGCGACGAGTGCCCACTTGCCGAGCTCTGCCCGACGCATCGCGAGGGACTGACCGAACAAATTCCCGCGGTGCGTCCGCGCCCCACGATCGAAGAAGTGCGCGAGGCCGCCGTCGTCGTGCGGCGCCAAAAGAACGTCCTGCTCGTGCGTCGCCAGGCGGGCGAGCGTTGGGCTGGCCTGTGGGATTTTCCGCGATTCGCGCTTCCGGCCGGCAGCGCGAACATATCGCAGGCGCTGATCGACGGCGTAGCCCGCTCGGCAGGCTGGCGCGTCGCGCCGGGACGCCTGTTGATGACGATTCGCCACAGTGTGACCAGGTTCCGGATCACGCTCGATTGCTACGAAGCGGACTGCCTGGGCGCCGTGAAAGAGCACCCCACGCATGCCGAGACGCGCTGGGTGGCGCCGCGCGCGTTGGCCGATTTCCCGCTCAGCACCTCGGCCCGCAAGCTGGCCCGACGGGTAGCAGAAAGTGCGTCCTAGACGCTGGCCAGCAGCGTTTTGCGACGGACCCTTGTTTGGGTGCCATGATTGGCTTTTCCAACCATGCCGTTTAGCTGTCGACGACTCTGTGAATTGTCGATAGACCCAAACTTTCACAGCATCGTCGGGTACGCTCGCCCGGGGCACCCAAGTTGACTGAATAAAAGAGCCAAATGCTGGCAACCGTACGGTTGAGTTGGGGACTGCTGCCCGAGTAAACTGCTGGTAGAGGCTCTTCGGGGGTTGTTTGTCCGCCGAGGGCCTCCCCCACCGCGAATGCCTTCCTGCCCATAGTCGAGGATCACGCGCTATGCGCTCTCGCTTTTTCTGGATCACGATTCTGGCCACGATGCCATGGGCATGTTCGTGGCAAGAGGCCAGCGCCGACGAGGCCCCGGCCCCCAGCCAACCCGCGGAGAACACCGCCGCCAAGCCTTTGGCTTACAACAGCGATATCCGGCCGATCCTGTCGAACAATTGCTTCAAATGTCATGGCCCGGATGCTCGCGAGCGCAAAGCCGAATTGCGGCTCGACATTGCCGCCGAGGCGCGCAAGCCGACCGCTTCGGGAGCCATCGCCATTGTTCCCGGCAAGCCGGACGAGAGCGAACTGGTGGCGCGGGTTTTTGCCACCGACAAAGCGGCCCTCATGCCTCCGCCGGATAGCCACAAGCAACTCAGTCCCCACGAGCGCGATTTGCTGCGCCGCTGGGTGGCCGAAGGGGCCGAGTATCAGGCGCATTGGTCGTTCATCGCACCTGCCCGCGCCGCGGTACCGACGGTCGCGCACACGACCTGGCCGCGCAACCCCATCGATCGGTTCATCCTGGCACGGCTGGAAAAGGAAGGGCTGCAGCCTTCGCCCGAAGCCGATCGCGCGACATTGTTGCGCCGGCTGTCGTTCGATTTGACCGGTCTGCCGCCGACGCCGGCCGATGTGCAGGCGTTCGTGCTTGATAATCGGCCGGACGCTTATGAGCAGGCCGTCGACCGGCTGCTGGCTTCGCCCCACTTTGGCGAGCGGCTGGCGCTTGATTGGCTGGACGCGGCGCGGTTCGCCGACACCAACGGCTATCACATCGACAACGGACGCGACATGACGCGTTGGCGCGATTGGGTCATTCAATCGTTCAACGACAATCTGCCTTTCGATCGCTTCACGGTCGAGCAAGTGGCCGGCGATTTGTTGGAAGGGGCGACCACCTCGCAGAAAATCGCTAGCGGCTTCAACCGCAACCACATGATCAACTTCGAAGGGGGCGCGATCCCCGAGGAATATCACACCGCGTATATCGTTGACCGTGTTAACACCACCGGCACCGTGTTCCTGGGCATGTCGGTCGCCTGCGCGCAGTGCCACGACCACAAGTACGACCCGGTCACGCAGCGCGACTATTACCGGCTGTACGCGTTTTTCAACAACCTGCCGGAAAACGGCCTCGATGGCCGGACCGGCAATTCGCCCCCCTTCATCAAGCTGCCCAACGACGAGCAGCGGCAAAAGCTCGATGACCTGGTGGCCGGGATCAGCAAAACCGAAGCAGACCTGGCCGGCCCATTGACCGATGTCGACGCGGCCCAGCTGGCATGGGAAACGGAAAACAGTGCGCGCGGCCCCGTTGTGTGGCGCGCTGTGCAACCGGAAAGCGTGGCCGCGCAAGGCGGCGCGACATTTACACGACTCGACGACGGATCGTACCTGGCGACCGGACCGAATCCGGCGGCCGACGTGTATACGATTATGCTCGGCGGCGCAGCGGCCGTGGGCGCGCCGCCGGCAAGCGAAAAACCAATTACGGGCGTGCGCCTGGAAGTGCTCGCTGACGACAGCCTCACCGCGCGTGGCCCTGGCCGCTCGAACAATGGCAACTTCGTCCTGAGCCGATTTGGATTGGCGCTCGACCAGGGCTCGAACGCGATGCAAGCCGTGAAGTTCAAAGCCGCACAGGCCGACTTCAGCCAGAAGGAATATGGCGTTGAATTGGCTATTGATGACAAACCGGAAACCGGCTGGGCCATCCATCCCGAAATCAGTAAGCCGCACACGGCCACGTTCGCGCTCGAGCAGCCCCTAGCACTAACGCCAGAAACGCGGCTGTCGGTCACGCTGGAGTTTCAATCACAATTCGCCCAGCATCAAATCGGACGTCTGCGTGTGTTGGTGACGGATGCCGTGGATCCGTTCGAACCAGCTACGCTGCCCGATGCGGTGCGCGGCGTGCTGGCCATCGCGGCTGCGGATCGCAGCGACGCGCAGAAATCGGAGCTGCGGACGTATTATCGGGATAACGTCTCGCCGCGCATCAAGGAACTCAAATCACAGCTGGCCGAGCAGCGGAAAAGCCGCGACGCGCTAGACAAGGCGATTCCCACTTCGATGGTGATGCAAGAGATGGAAAAGCCGCGCGATACGTTCATGCTCGTCCGCGGCCAATACGACAAACGGGGCGACCAGGTCGTACCGGGCGTGCCCGCGTTTCTGCCGCCGCTGCCGGCCGGCGCGCCCGCCAACCGGCTAGGGCTGGCACGCTGGCTGGTCGATCCGGCGCATCCGTTGGTCTCGCGGGTGGCGGCCAACCGGCTTTGGCAGATGTTTTTCGGCACGGGGCTGGTGAAGACGGCCGAAGATTTTGGCCTGCAAGGCGAGCTCCCCAGCCACCCCGAGTTGCTCGATTGGTTGGCCGTGGAATTTCGCACACCGTCCACAGCCGGCAATGCCTCGGCCTGGGATGTCAAAGCCCTCGTGCGGCTGATCGTCACCTCGGCCACCTATCGCCAGCAATCGACCGTGCGGTCGGAGTTCTTGGTTCGCGATCCAGAGAACCGGCTGTTGGCCCGCGCCCCGCGCACGCGGCTGCACGCGGAGTTCATTCGCGATCAGGCGCTGGCCGTTAGCGGATTGTTGAATGAGAAGATCGGCGGCGCCAGCGTCTCGCCGTATCAGCCGGCCGGCTTGTGGGAGGAACTGGCCTTCCGTGCCGACGGTTCGAATTGGACGGCCCAGACATACACGCAGAGCCACGGCGCGGATTTGTACCGTCGCACGATGTACACCTTCTGGAAGCGCACCTCGCCGCCGCCGACTTTGGTGACGTTCGACGCGCCGGATCGCGAGACGTGCCTGGTCCGCCGCTCGACCACGAACACGCCGCTGCAAGCGTTGATCTTGTTGAACGACCCGACCTATGTCGAAGCTTCGCGCAAGTTGGCCGAACGGATTCTTGTCGAGGCGCCCGCCACGACCGAAGAGCGAATTGCCTTCGCCTTTCAGCTGGCCACGGCCCGGCCGCCATCCTCTGCGGAAACGGCCATATTGCGTCGCGCGTTCGAGCAAGAGTGGGCCGCCTACCGCGCGAACCCAGCCACGGCCGAAAAATTGCTGACCGTGGGAGAAAGCCCGCGCAACCAGAATCTGGACGTCGCCGAGCTGGCCGCCTGGACCACGGTGGCCAGCATGATCTTGAATCTCGACGAGACCGTGACCAAGGGTTAGAGCGAGAAAGTAGAGCAAGAAAAATGAATCAACATCGCGAACACGAATTGCTCCTCACCCGACGCCACTTTTTCGGTCGCACGGCCACGGGCATTGGCACCGCCGCCTTGGCATCGCTATTGAATCCCGAGTTGTTCGCCGCCGCGCCGGCGCAGCCGAGTCTCGCCACACATGGCCTGCTGCCGCTATTACACTTTGCGCCGCGCGCCAAGCAGGTCATTTTTCTGTTCATGTCGGGCGGCCCGTCGGCGATCGACCTGTTCAACTACAAGCCGAAGCTGGCCGAGTTCCACGGCCAGGAACTGCCCGACAGCGTGCGCCAGGGGCAGCGGATCACAGGTATGACCTCGGGGCAGAAGTCGTTTCCCTGCGTCGCGCCGATGTTCAAGTTCGCGCAACATGGCCAGTCAGGCACGTGGGTTAGCGAAGCGCTGCCGCACACGGCCACGATCGTCGATCAAATTGCCGTGATCAATTCGCTCAATACCGAGGCGATCAATCATGATCCGGCCACGACCTATATCCAGACCGGTGCGCAACAGCCGGGTCGCCCCAGCCTGGGCTCGTGGCTGAGCTATGGCCTGGGCAGCGAGAACCAGAACCTGCCCTCGTTCGTGGTGATGATCTCGCAGGGAAGCGGCAACAAGACGGATCAGCCCTTGTTCTCGCGGTTGTGGGGAAGCGGTTTTATTCCCACGCAGCATCAGGGCGTGCGCTTTCGATCGGGCGACGATCCGGTGCTGTATATATCGAATCCGCCCGGCATCGATGCGGCCACGCGCCGGCGCATGCTGGACGGCGTGGGCGATTTGAATCGTCTGGCGGCGCAATCCTTCGGCGATCCCGAAATCAACACCCGCATCGCGCAATACGAGATGGCGTTCCGCATGCAGTCGAGCGTGCCGGAGCTGACCGATTTTTCGGACGAGCCCAAGAGCATTGTCGACATGTACGGAATCGACGACTCGGGCATCGATGGTGGCTTCGCGCGCAACTGCTTGCTGGCGCGGCGGATGGTCGAACGGGGTGTGCGGTTCGTGCAACTCATGCACCGCGGCTGGGACCAGCACAGCAATCTGCCCAAGCAGATTCGCGGTCAGGCGAAAGATGTCGATCAGCCGAGCGCGGCGCTCGTCAAGGATCTGAAGGCGCGCGGCCTGCTGGACGAGACCCTGGTCGTGTGGGGCGGAGAGTTCGGCCGCACCGTCTACAGCCAAGGCGCATTGACCGCCGACAATTACGGCCGCGATCATCATGGCCGCTGCTTCAGCGTGTGGATGGCCGGTGGCGGGATCAAAGGTGGTGTCACGCACGGTGAGACCGACGATCACTGCTACAACATCACGCGCGACCCGGTGCACATTCACGATTTCAATGCCACGATTCTGCACACGCTGGGCATCGACCACACGCGCCTGACCTATCGCTTTCAAGGGCGCGATTTCCGCCTGACCGACGTCCACGGCAATGTCGTCACGAACCTGCTGGCATGATGCGGCAAGTTTCTTTTTTGCAGGATGCGCATTCGCGTGGCGTTCTCGACGGGCTTATGCGTCGCCGGGCTTAAATGCCGCACTTTTATAAGTTAACGCCGGGCCGAGTGCCTGGTTTTTTGATTTGGCTGTATGGGTGTCGACTGCCGGTTGGCATATTGTTGCCTCGCGGCCGGGGCGGCTAAAGTAATCTGTAGCTGCGGGATCCGCTCTGAGACCGCGGCTGAAAGCCGCCGGGGCACCCGAACTCCCTTGGCGGCTTTCTTTATGCGCTAAGGGATTCTCTGCTTACACCTCTCGCCGCAGGCGAGACGGCTGCAACGGCCTGCAGGGCGTTCTGCGAGTCGTCACTTCCCGGCATCCTAATACTCGCTGGGAGTGCCGCGGCTCGGTCGATTGCTTCGATGCGGCAAGATTGTTTTCGAGTCTAACGATCCGCTATGCTCATCCGTGCTTTCGTTCGTACGAAGATCGCCGATTGAAGCCGCTACGTCAAGATCAGCATGCCCGAAAACCGCGCCTCAACTTGTCCTGCCGCGCGTGCGACGCGATTGGTTTCTCGACGCGTCTTTGTTGCAATCTGCCTCGCCGCGTTAGCCTTGGCGACCGGCGGCATTCCGCTGCACGCCGCCGAAGGGATATCGCTGCGCGTCATGTCGTTCAACTTGTGGCATGGTGGTGATGCCGGCCGGCAGCCGCTGGCACAAACGTTGGCGGTCATTCGCGCGGCCCAGGCTGACGTTGTGGGCCTGCAAGAAACCGCCGGCCTCGAGCGCGACGGCCAGCGCCCCGATAACGCGCAGCGCGTCGCCGCCATGCTCGGCTGGCACTATCACGACCAGGGAGATCGCACGGGGGTTATCAGCCGCTATCCAATCGCCGGCGCCACACCACGCGAGTGGGGCGTGCAAATCGAATTGCCCGACGGGCGACGCGTGTGGCTCTTCAACGCGCATCTTGCCTACACTCCCTATCAGCCGTATCAGCTGTTGAAGATTCCGTACGAGAACGCGCCGTTTGTCGATGACGCGGCCGGCGCAGTAGCGGCGGCCGAAAAAGCCCGCGGCGGCCAGGTCGAACGACTGCTGGCCGAAGTGCGCGCCGTTGCCGCACAGGATGTTCCACTGTTCATCACCGGCGACTTCAACGAGCCCTCGGTGCTGGATTGGACGCCTGCCGTGGCGCGCGCCGGCCGCTGTCCTGTGGCGGTGGAATGGCCGTCGACCCGCAGCGTAATGGCGGCCGGCTTTGTCGACGCGTATCGCCAACTGCACGCGGATCCGCTGGCCGCGCCAGGCTACACCTGGACAACCACCACGGCCGAGGATGACCCCAAAGATCATCACGACCGCATCGACTTCGTGTTCGTGGGGGGTCGCAAAACCCACCTCAAAGCGGCGCAGATTGTTGGCGAAAAGTCTGATCGCGCCGATATCGTGGTGGCACCCTATCCGTCGGATCATCGCGGCGTGGTGGTGACGGTCGCCTTGCCCTAGCGAGGGCGCCGTGCTCCGCGAGCATTTGGTTGCCGTGCCACGACCGGTGGGGGACAATGCGTCGACCTCTTAATTGTCGATCCCTTGGGCGGCGGAAGACCAAGATGCTGTGGTTCTGCCAAGAACTCGACCGGCGCGATCGCGTGTTGGCGCGCATGGGTTGGTTTCAGATCGCGCTCTTGGCGCTGATGCTCGTGGCGATGGTGTTCGATCATCGCACACTGCTGGGTCTGAACGTCTGGATCAAGCCCAGCAAGTTTGCCGTATCGATCGCGATCTATGTTTGGACGCTGGCCTGGTTCATGCCCTACCTGACCGGCGTACGTTGGGCCAAAGCGCTGATTCGCTGGGGCACGGTCGTGGCGATGGTGACCGAGATCGTGTGCATAGCGGGCCAGGCGGCGCGGGGTAAAACATCGCATTTCAACCATGACTCGGAGTTCGATGGAAACGTCTTCGGCATGATGGGGCTGGCGATCGCGTTCAGCACGCTGCTGGACGTGCTGCTGTTAATCCTGTTCTTCGTCCGGAACGTACCGCTGGCCACCACGTATTTGTGGGGCATTCGCTGCGGAATCTTCGGTGCCATACTGGCCGCCGGCGTCGGTGTGATGATGGCCGGCAACGGCGCGCATTCGGTCGCTGGCCAAGATGGCGGGCCGGGGCTGCCGATCGTAAACTGGAGTACCCAGTCGGGCGACTTGCGCGTGGCCCATGCCTTGTTGTTGCACGCTTTGCAGATTCTTCCGCTGGCGGGTTTTGCCCTCAGTCGTGCGCGCAAGCCCGCCACGCCGCGCGGCGTCATGGCCGGATTCGTCCTTCTCACCACGCTTTATGCATTGCTGTGCGCCGCCATGTTTCGGCAAGCCGTCGCCGGACGGTCCCTTGTCGGTCGATATTTCTCGGTAACGGAGCAGAGCGAGACACTATGAGGACGACAGCAAGATCACGCGCGGCAGCTATTACGTGTCTGTCTCTGTTGATGACGCTGCTTTGTGCGCACACGTGGGCCGTTGAGCCGAATAATGCCGCCATCTTTACGATGAAGCCCGACGGTTCCGATGTGCGGTTATTCGTGGCCCTGCCGGGCAAAATCTGGAACGGTTCGCCCAGCTATTCTCCTAACGGCAAGCGCGTGGCCTTCGACGCCTCGATGCAGGTCAAAGGGGGTTCGGCGAGCCATGTCTTCGTGACCCGCGTCGACAGTCCGTTGGAAATGGCAGACGATCTGGGGCTGGGCAATTGTCCGACCTGGTCTCCCGATGGCACGAAGCTGCTCTTCGACGTGCAACGGGGAAATCCCGCCAATGCCAAGGTAGGCATCTGGATCATGAACGCCGATGGCACCGACCGCCGCTGGTTCTGCGCCGGCGAACGCGGCCGCTGGTCGCCCGACGGAACGCGAGTGGCCATCAGCGCGCGCGACGACGGTCCAAGCCTGTACATCGTCACGCCCAGGTTTCGCAAGCGCATCTTGTCTGAAGAGTTCGACCACATCATCGGCGCCACCTGGTCTCCCGATGGCAACCAACTGGTATTTATCGGACAGCGCGATGACCAGGGTGTGCTGGCCACGATCAGCGCCAAGGGAGAAGAGGGCTCGTACGCCAAACGTTGGGAGGGAAGAATCGGCTGGCATCCCAGCTGGTCTCCCGACGGCAAGCAGATTCTGCTGTGGGTCAAAGACGAAACTGGCGCCTCGCGCCTGAATCTCATCGACGTAGCCGGCACTGAGGGTCCGCAAGAGATTCCCGGGCAGCGTGTCTGTTCTTACAACTCGGACGCCACCTGGTCCCCCGACGGCGCACGCATCATCTTTACCAGCAATCGCGCCGTCGAGGACGCGAATCCGTAGCGCCGGTATTATGCTGCCGGCAACGAATGTCGCCGGAGAAACTGCACGGTCCGAATTCAATCACCCGCTTTGACCGTAAACGGTATCGCGGCGGTTTCCGTCTCGATGCGTTTTTGAATCGGACCGAAAGTGTCGACGTCGAATGCACGGCCCACGGCATTGCCGGCCAGGTCTTCGAGCGCCACGTCTGTCACCAACTTATAATCGCCGGCCGACCAGGGCTGTTCGGGCGTGAACTGCCAGCAGGTTTCGCCGTCGCTAACGTCGACCGTGCCGTGAATGGCATCCCCACCGGCATTCGTCACCGTCAGCATGCGATTCACCAACGCATGTTCGAGAGACTCTGGAAAGTGCACCACCAGCGGATCGCGCGTGCTGGCCTTGGGGGACGTGATCTTCCACGTGGCCAAGTCGATCGGAGTGTCGTCGGGCGGCAGCACGTGGAAATCCTTGCGTGCGGCGGCCGCCAGCTTCTGTCCGTTGGCGTCGAGCCAATCGTCATCGATGACCAGCGTATAGTCCTGGCCCTCGACGAGCACGGGCCCCAACTGTTCGCGCGGTAGCAAACCGCGCTTCACGCGGGCCGGATCGCAGAGCAACGTGAAGCGGCGCATGGCCGGGTCCCACAATTCCTCGCCCAGTTCGAGGAACACCCCTTTCATTTCTTTTCCTTCGGCGTCGAGCAGATGAATACGCTGATACGCCTGCCCACGGCTCATCGGGCCGGAGAAGTGTAAATAAAACTTGAGCTGATTTTCGGGCAACTGATCGCTGCTGGGATAAATCTGTTCGATCTGGGTAGGGGGCTGGGGCCGTGCCGCCGCAGTGGAGAAGTAAAACGTCTGTTCCGCATCCGGTTGCGCAGCCGACCCATCGGCAATCAGCGCGCGATTTAAAACGACGCGAAAGCGCAGGCCCCTGGCGAGCGGATAGCGCGGCGTGAATCGCAGCGCGTCGCCGACAACGGCCAGGTCGCCCGCCACGGGCGGGATATCGTCGTCATCATCGCCGTTGAAGACATAGATGCGCAAGACATCGGGCCGGCGCGAGGTGGCCTGCTGCTCGAACGCCCGGAGCTCGGTCTCGGCGAGTCTCAGGACATCGACGCTGGTGGTGGGACCGTCGCCGGTCCAATTCAAACGAAACGCCGGATCGCGCAAGCCGGCATCGCGCGCCGCGACCGTCTCTTCAACTTGGGCATTCGTCTCTGCGTCAGCCGGTGCAGCCGCCGCATCGACCGCCACCGGCTGCTCCTTGTGCGGCGCAGTGGCGGAATCGCAGCCGACGGCAATACCAACCAGCGCGTAGAAGGCTAGCGCCTGCCAACGAGTTGGCCAAATATGCATGGCAGTGCCAATTTTTATTGCAGCAACTACTCGGGCTGGCACGTATTTGGCTAGCCTCGAATGACGACGATAGATTTCCGTGGGTCGCTGCCTACGGCAGTTCTACAGCCCGCAAGCTGAAGCCGCCGGAATCTGCGCCTACCAGCAGGATCGCATGATCCTTGTCCAGACGATCGAGTTGCTCGACCTTCTTGTATTCCTCGATCGTCTGATACGGCAGGCCGGCCGTGTCCGCGATGCGGGCGGTGATGGCGTCGATCTCGGCGACCGTAGCCAGTTCGACTTTCATCAGGCCGCGCGCGTTATTGGACATCAGCAGCCAATCCTTGCCCCCCTTGCTGTACACGACCATGTCGAGGGGACGATTGTGATTGCCGAGTTCGGCGACGGTCTTGCCCTTGATCTTGGCGCCCGGCTTCAGCTCGGCCAGCGGAAACTTCACCAGCGGCGTGCAGGTGTAGGCCGCCATGATGGTGGGCTCGCCCGCCACCTCGAAAACCGCGAACGTGCGGATCGGTGCCTTGGTCTCATACTTGCCGTGCGAGCCGTGATAGATTTCGACGCTGGTTCCCTTGTCGACCGTCGTGAAGGGGAACGGAACAGAGCGCAGTTGCGAGGAGAATTCTTCGTTGGACAAGCCGGCCACCAGCACCTGGCCGCCGGTGAACTGCATATCCGTGGTTACGTTCTGGCGTTGCTTGTCTTCCGGAGCGTCCGGCAACGCAACCTTCGAATACAAAACGTCGTCGAGCGGGAACTCGCTGAGCTTACCGGCCGAGTCGACGCGCAGGATCACCGGCTTGGCATCAGGCCCGCGACCGCGCCCCACGGTGAGGAATGTGCTGCCCGTCTCGGGATTCACGGCCAGATCGTTGATCGAGATCTCGCCCGTGGAGGTGCCCAACAAGGCGGCAATCTTCTCATCGATTTTTTCAACGTTCAAGGGCTGAGCAGGGCTGCCCGCCGGCTTGTCATCGGTGGCGATGGCGAAGAGCGAGGCGCCTTGCGTATCGCCGACGAGCAGAATCCCTTGCGGGGCGAACGTGGCGGGGCCGGCAGATTTCAGCTCGGGCGCGCCGCGCTTCATACCCACGGTCAGATTCGCGGCATGACTCGGACTCAAGAACGCCGTCACCAAAAACGCGGTGGCCAGCAGGCAGATGCGCGTCGACATGGCATTACTCCTAAATGGCTGTGTAGATTCCTGGACGTGAATGTTCGCGTCGCTTAACGGCCGCCGCTCTAAAACATGGCTTTGGCAGACGTCGAGCAAACGCCGCTGTCGAGAAAACAATGTCAGGCGACACTGGCCCAACCCAGCCCGAACAGAACGAATGTACCCGCGCGGCGCGGCGCCGTCCACAAAGTGCTGCCGCGTGCTCATTGTCGATCAAAGGCATGTCGCCTCGAGGCCACAAAGCCCGCTGTTAATCGGGCGGTTCGCCATTGAATTGCATCTTGCTGGCACGTAGTAGCTTACCGGCCCGTTATCTGGCGCGCAAGTGCGTTCTACAGTTCCTGGATGCGAATATTTCGCCAGCGCACTTCTTTCGGCTCGGTTTTATTCCCCACGCCGTGAACCTGTAGCGCGATGAAGCCGCTGGGCGTGAGCGAGTCTTTCAAATCGGCCGCCGGCACGCCATTGAGCCAGGTCTTGAGAGAATCGCCACGGCATTCCACTCGCACCGCGTTCCACTCGTTTTGGCGGAAGGCCTTGCGGGCGGGTTCGTTGTCTTTGAGATCGTTCAGCCAGAGGCGCCGCCCTTCGTCGTAGATGCCGCAAGTCCAGGCGCGATCCGAGGGATCGATCTCGACCTGGTACCCATGCACGCGACCGGCCGGAATCTTCAATGTCTTGCCGTCATGCTGAAGTTCCTTAGGCTCGTCGAAACATTGGCTGCGAATCTGCACGCCCGAGTTCAGGTCTGGGGCGACTTTGAAGTCCAACTCGAGCACGAAGTCGCCGTAGTCGCGATCCGTGCAGAGGAATGAATTACCGGTGTTGGGGACGCTGCTACCGATGATCTGATCGTCCTCGACGCGATATTGCGCCGCGCCGCCGCGCTGCTTCCAACCGTTGAGCGTCTTGCCGTCGAAGAGCGGGCGCCAGGCGGGCTCGTCGGCCTGCGCGCGCGATGCGGCAGAGATCATGATTGCAAACAACATCGCAACGCCAAAGTATTTCACAGCCATCGTTGTGGGCCCATCAAGGTTTGCAGTGTCCAAGAGCTTCGCCAAGCGATTATCGCGCCCGCCACTTGCCGCCACAAGTCGCGGCAGCTAATGACCCCAAGGTGTCGGTGCTAGGCGGACGGGCAGCCGCCGAGATGCTGCCGGTGGAACAAGTCCTACAGTCGCACCTGGGTCGCCAGGCAGCGCCCTGTTTTCCGCGAGATTTCCCGTTTTCCGCCGGCGCCGGACGATTACGCTGGGGTCATGGCCTTGATCGCGGCGTTGTCTGAGATGTCATGAACTGGTCGAATGTCAGACTGATATTGCAGCGGGAAATCCGCGATCAGTTGCGCGATCGCCGCACGCTGTTCATGATCGCCGTGCTGCCAGTTCTGCTCTACCCCTTGCTGGCGATGAGCTTCTTTCAAGCCAGCCAATTCTTGCGCGAGCAGGATGTTCCGGTGCTGGTTATAGGCGCACCGGAACTAGCCGACTTGCCCCCCTTGATTGAAGAGGGCCAGTTCGCCGCCAAGCTGCTGCCGCATCGAATGCTGCGCTTGACGTCGCGACCGTCGCAGGCGGCCAGCGATACTTCGGCAGGCGACACTGCCACGGCCGATCCGGTAGCCGCGGCGCGCCGCGAACTGCAAACAGGAAACTACGAGGTCGTTGTCGTCTTCCCGGCAGGGTTCGGCGAGCAACTGGCCGGTTTCCGCGCCAGCATTCTGCACCACGGTGAGGGCGACAGTGCCGGCAGCCCTGTACGGATTCCCAAGATCGAGATCTTTCCGAACCTCGCCAAGGACTCTTCGCGGATTGCTTACCAATTAGTGTCCAACGTGCTGGATCGCTGGTGCGACCAATTGGGCGCGCGCAATCTTGCCGATAGCCGCATCGCGCCGGTCGCCGCGCGGCCGTTTGAATTGGCCACGCAAGATCTGGCCCACAGCGGTCAGCACGCGGCCGTGTTGTGGTCGAAGATTCTGCCGCTGGTTCTGGTGTTATGGGCGTTAACCGGTGCGTTCTGTCCGGCCATCGACCTGTGCGCCGGCGAGCGCGAGCGGGGCACGCTAGAGACTTTGCTTTGCAGCCCGGCCGAACGCTGCGAGATCGTGTGGGGCAAGCTGCTGACCGTCTCGTTGATCAGCATGGTGACCGCGATGGTGAACCTGGCGAGCATGGGGGTTACCGGATCGATCGTCTTGCGGCATTTCCCAGAGCTGGGCGCGCCGCCCGTGGCCACGTTCGCCTGGCTCCTGGTGGCGCTCGTGCCTATTTCGATACTGTTTGCCGCCTTGTGCCTGGCGCTGGCGGCATTTGCCCGCAGCACGAAGGAAGGGCATTACTACCTGATGCCCCTATTGCTGGTAACGATGCCGCTGTCGATCCTTTCGATGGCACCGCAAATTGGCCTCACCTTGGGGACCAGCCTGATCCCCGTGACGGGCATGATCTTGCTGCTGCGCGCCGCGCTCGAGGGTGAATATGCCGTGGCTTTGCTGTACAGCCCTGTTGTTGGCTCTGTCACGCTGGCTTGCTGCTGGTTGGCCATTCGCTGGGCGATCCGGCAGTTCAGCAGCGAATCGGTACTGTTTCGCGACGGCGAACGGTGGAATCTCTGGCTGTGGCTCAAACACGTGGTGCGCGAACGCGGGCCTCGGCCCAGCGTCGGCGGCGCGCTGTTTTGCGGTCTCGTAATTGTCACGCTCCGTTTCCTGCTCAGCTTCTGCCTCCCTGCGCCGGAGGGCTTGCGCGATTTGGAATGGCTGGCTGTCGCCACGCAGCTACTCGTCATAGCCTTGCCGGCGCTATTGCTGACCCGGCTGCTGGCACGCAGCCCTAGGGAAACCTTCTCGTTACGGCTGCCGCCGCTACGCATGTCGTTGGCGGCCGTAATGCTGGCCATTGTCATCCATCCGGCCATTGATGTGCTGCAAGCCGTCATCATGCGGATCTATCCGCTGGACGACCGCCTGGCTGTTGAGCTGAGCCGCATGTTTTCGGCCGGAAACGATCTCGGCATTTTGCTGTTGGTCTTGTGCGTACTTCCGGCGCTGTGCGAAGAGCTGGCGTTTCGTGGCTTCATCCTGTCGGGGCTCAATAGCACCGGCCGCACGCAAATGGCGATCGTCGTCAGCAGCATTTTCTTTGCGGTCACGCACGCGGTCTTGCAACAATCGCTGATCGCCGGCGCCTTGGGGATCGTGCTCGGGTATCTGGCCATCCAGTCCGGCAGCATACTGCCGGGGATGTTGTTCCATGCCGTACACAATGCACTGGGCATTTGCTTGCAGCAGGCTTCGACCGTGGCGGGTTCGCGCTGGTACTGGGTCCAATGGTCGCTGCGCGACGTAGCCGACGAAGGCTTCGCCTATCGCTGGCCGCTATTGGTCGTCAGCGTTCTGGCGAGCGGGCTGATCTTGGCGCGCTTGCAGCGCGCCGCGCGCCCGGCGGCTCCCCGATTCGTGGCGCCTGTGTATCAATCGCTGGCCTGAGGCCGCGGCTACTGCAACTGTCTCAGCAGGACCACTTGATACGCGATCAATAGCGCGTACAGCGCGGCCAATATCGGCACCAGGTGGCGGATCCGCGAATGCGTGCCGAACAGCACCAACAGCGGCAGGCCAGCGGCGGCCAGCACATATTTGCCGATCAAGAAATGCACGGGCCCCCAGGCGAGTAGCGCATGCATTACAGGATTGGCTTCATGATAGCCAGCTTCGATCAGCTCGAGCGTCAGAAACCCATCGACCAGTGCGCAGGCCAGCAGCACCAGGATTGGCAATATGGTCGCGAGAGAAAACCGGTCGACGATGTGCCGCTGCAATCGGTCGCAGGCGCGTCGGATGTGACGGCGTTCGCCGCGAAAGAACGTCGCATCCCAGACGCTCGTCGGCGCTCCTCGTCGATCGGACGCGGTCCGCCGCTCTTCTGACCCAGCGCGATCCATGTCATTCTCCGCCCACATTTTGCACGTTGATCGGTGATGTCAATTTACTAATGCTGTTTGTTTCTTGGGATAATAAGCCCTGGCCGGGCGTGCCCGATTGCCATCTATCAGGAGGGGGGCGTCGTGGAGGTGAATAATAGCGGCATCGGCGCGGGGCTTTCGTTGTCGGCCGTGGGCGCGACCTGCACTGACCAGTTGCCGACATCCTGCGTGGCGAAGGTGACGGTAAACGCCTGCGGACCGCTGGAGGTGTTGATCGACACGCCGCACACAAAAGGATTAGTCGGCGGATAACCGGTCTCCAGAAGTTCCAACGCTTGGGCCAACGCCGGAACGCAGCCCGCGTCGCGTGTGACCGTTTGCGCGCGTGCCGTCTCGGCGCGAATCAAAGATCCGAGCTGGCTGTAGGCCAACGCCAATACTGAGAAGAACATAACCAGGAACGCGAGCACCAAGAGCATCGCGTAACCGGGCCTGTGCGGTTTGCGCTTCATGGTCTTTTGGCGATCATGGTGTAAGTCTGCGAAATACCCCGATAGAAAAACGACAGCATGATTCGCAGATCGCCGCTTTGGTCTTCCACGGTCAGACCCGAGACATTCTGCGCAGCGACATATTCCACACCGGTCGCCTGATTCGATCGGACCAGCGTATCGCCGACGACGGCATAGACAACCACCGTGTCCGGCAGAGTCCAATCGGCCACGAGGTTGGGATCCGTGGCCGAGTCGAAGCACAGCATAAGCTCGACATTGTCTGGGTAAGTCCAGCCGACAAACTGATTCGCCAGCTTCACGCCGGCCGTCCCTTCGGGCAAGCAACCTCCCAGGTCGAGCGACAGGCAAGCCAGCGCCAGGTCTGCCTCTTGCGCGATGTGACAACGAGCGGCATTTTGCAGCAACGGGCGCCCCAGACCGATCCAGGCATTCGACAGCAACATCGAGAGCAGCACCACCAGACCGGTGCTGATCGTGACTTCGACCATGCTGAATGCCCGCCGGTGGCGATGGCGGCCGTATCTCTTGGTCATGGCTGCGTCGTTTGTATCGTGATGAAGGCTGTGATGGTCTGGTTGGTCAGCGACCGTTCGAGAGACTGAATCTGCACGGTATTTTGGGTCAGGGTTTGCGTGTCGGCCGGCAGTATCGTTCCCGGATCCTGGTCGGCCAGCGCCGCGGCCGCGCCCAGCTTGCGCGTCCAAATATCGGCCGTGGGAACAAGGTAGTAGACCGACTGTGGACTAAATCTTTGCTGCAGATTTCTCAACTGCTTCGTATACATAACCATGTACGGGCCCAGCCCAGCCAGCGCAATGCCAAACAGCACCAGAGCCACCTGGACCTCGACCATCGAGAAGCCGGCCTGACTGCGCCACCGGCGCGCGCGGCACCATCGCGCGTGCGGCTGGTGCCGTCGCGCGCTGGCGGCAATCGTCGCAGATGCTGTGTTGCGATTCATGGTCGAGCGCATTGCGTTAATAGCTGAGAACAATATTCGTCACCCCGGAACCCGACAGGACGCCGGACATCGATCCACTCTGATCGATGCAGAAGGCGCCATTCCAGGTCTGGTTCGCCACGCGCATCGCAGAGGCCGAGAACGTTGTCGAAGTAGCGTAATCGACTTCGTAGGTGTAAAAGTTCTGATCGGAAATGGAAGAATCAAGCAGGTCCAGCGATTGCAAGGTTGCCAGATCGACCGCATAAGTGCGATTCTCAAGCCAATACAGCCGCTGCGCCGACCAAATGGCGCGCAGATTGGCGGACGCAATATCGGCCCGCGATTGTTCCAACGCCTGATGAAACGAGGGGACCGTCAACGAGGCCAGGATGCCGATGATCACCGTGACCATCACGATCTCGATCAGCGAGATGCCCCGCCGTGGCTGTACGCCAAGTCGCCGGCAGCGCCGTTGGATTGTGAAACCATCTCGCATTAGTGCACCTTGCCGGCCATTTCGAACATCGGCATGTAAATCGACAGCATCAGCGCGGCAATCGTGACACCCATTCCGGCAATGATGATCGGCTCCAGCAGCTTGGTGACCTTGGAAATCAAACCTTCCATCTTTTCCTTGTAGAATGGAGCCAGCTGATCCATAACTTGAAAGAGTTGCCCTGATTCTTCGCCGATCCGCACCATGTCGGTGATCATCGAGGTGAACAGGCCGGTTTCTTCCAGCGCCACGGCCAACGGCCGACCGCCGGCGACGCGCGCCCGGGCCCGGTCCAATCCGTCGCGATAGATCGGGTTGGCGTGAAATACTCCCGACAGCACCGACATGGTCTCTAACATGGGAATGCCGCTTTTCAGCAGCAAGGCAATGTTCGAGGCAAAGCGGTACATCGCCATTTGCACGATCAATTCGCCGACCATGGGCAGCCCTAACCCCACTCCCAAAAACTGGCGGCGTCCTTGTTCGGTTTTCAGATATTGCCGGATGCCAAAGATCGCGGCGCCGACGGCCAGCACGATGTACAGGCCGTAAGCCACGATAAAGCCCGACGCGTCGACGACGAATTGCGTCATGCCGGGCAGCTCGGCCCCCATGTCGGAAAACATCTTGGCGAACGTCGGCACGACCAGCCACAACAGCACGGTCACAGCGGTGATGGCAACGCCGATGAGGATCATCGGATACATCAGCGAGCCGACGACCTTCTTGCGCGTGTCGCGCGATTCGCGAATCTGCTTGTTCAACTCCAACAACACCGAACCCATTTGACCCGTGATCTCGCCGGTGCGAATCACGCCGATCCAATGGTGCTCGAAAACCTCGCCGTGGCGCTCGGCCGCGGCATTGAGCGTGCTGCCGGCGGCAATGCTCGAGGCGATCTCCTCCAGAACCTGCCGCATTTTCAAGCTGGGATTTTGCTCGGCCGAGATGCGAATAGCCTGCATCAGCGGCGTGCCGGAATTGACCAGCGTGGAAAGCTGCTGAAAGAACGTCATCTTGTCGTCGAGCTTGATCTTTTTGTGCGGTTTGCTCGACACTCGCGCTCGGGCGATAAACCAATCTTCAAATGCCATATGCTGTCGTTCCTGCTGCTAGATCTTCATGATGCGGCGCATCAGTTGCGGGCTGGCCGAGGCACTGAGGGGTTCCAGAAACTCCACCCCCAAGCGATTGACATCGGCGTCTGCGTCGCAACGAGCGACCCGGCCACTGACTTTGTTCACGGTTTCTTTTCCCGACCCATCGCGAAGCGTGAAAGACAACGTCACCATGCACCCTGGCGCCAGGGCCCGCGGTGCGGCCAGCCCCACGCCCGCCAGGCTGATGTCGAACGAGTGCGCCTCGAAGGTCGGACCGTCCGGCAATGCCGTCAGCGACACATCGCAAAAGAACGGCACTCTTTCAAAACGTCTTCGTTCGTTCATGGCGACATCTCACCTCTAGAAACACTTTGTCGCTTTCAACGTCGTAGCAATGCTTCACTTCCCAGACGTCCCGTTTTCACGGTTGCTCGTTTTCCATCATTCCTTGGCCATCGCGATCGAGAGGGCTTCTTCCAGGCTTGTTATTCCTTGGCGCGCTTTGTCCAATGCGCTGTCCCCCAGCATCTTCATCCCTTCGCCGCGCGCGGCTTCGCGCAGCTCGGGCAGGGGCGTGCGCTTTTGAATCAATTCGCCCATGTTGCTGGTGATGCGGACCACCTCGAAAACGCCCACGCGGCCGCGGTAGCCTGTACCGCGGCACTTGTCGCAACCTTTGGCGCGAAAGATTTCGTGTCCTGAGTCGAATCCATACAGGCGGCTGGTCGCTTCATCGCACTCGTCAGGCTGTTTGCAGTCCTTGCACAGCCGACGAATCAATCGCTGTGCTTCCAGCACGCGCAGCGTGGCGGCCAGCAGAAACGGTTCGATGCCCATGTCTTGCAAACGACTGACGGCCGACAACGAATCGTTGGTATGAATCGTCGACAGCACGAAGTGCCCGGTCAGCGCGGCCCGCAGACAAATTTGCGCCGTTTCCTGATCGCGCACCTCGCCGACCATGATCACGTCGGGATCTTGCCGCAACAGAGCGCGTAGCACGCTGGCAAACGTCAGGCCGACCTGCGATTTCACCTGGATTTGGTTCATGCCGTCGAACTTGTATTCGACCGGATCTTCGACCGTGCAGATGTTAACGTCGGGCTGGTTGCGAAAGTTCAGGCAGGCGTAGAGCGTGGTGCTTTTCCCGCTACCGGTCGGACCGGTTACCAGCATCAAGCCGTGCGGCGACTCGATCGACTCGGTCAGGTCTTTGGATTGGCGCTCGTCGAATCCCAGCCCGGTAAGCTGCACTGGAATGGCGGCTTTGTCCAAAATACGCATGACGATCTTCTCGCCCCACACGGTTGGCACCGTGCTGACGCGCAAGTCGATGCGCTTCTCCGCCGTTCTCAGACCGATGGCGCCGTCTTGAGGAACCCGCTTTTCGGCGATGTCCATCTTGGCAAGAATCTTGAAACGCGAAACGACTGGCAAATAGACCGACTGCGGCGGGGAAATCAATTCGTGCAGCACGCCGTCGACCCGGATGCGGACGCGGCACGTTTCCTCGAACGGCTCGATATGGATATCGCTGGCCCCCTGTTTCAACGCCTGTTCGAGAATGTCGTTGACGATCTGGATCACGCGACCCTCGGGGCCAGGCGGCAGAGACTGATCCAGGTTCAGGACCTCTTCGTCATCCGCAAACTCATCCTCATCGTCGTCGACCTCGTCAGGCGCCATCGGCCGGCCGAGCTTGGCCGCCTGCTTGCCCGGCGCCGCGTCATGCTTGATCGTTCGCTTCTTCGCCTTGTGCGTACTGTTCGCTGAGAAGTAAATCTCGATCAGCGTCTCGAGCGCCGTGCGCGCGGTTATCACCGGCCTCACCACCAGACCCGTCAGAAACTCGATCTCGTCGACGATCAATAGACCGTCGGGATTGACGAAGGCGACCTCGATCGTTTCCGCGTCGACCGCGATCGGCGCGATCATTTGGTCGCGGCACAGCTTCTCGGGCAGCTGCCGCGCCACGGTGCGATCGATCGTCGTCACGTCTTCCGGCAGCGCGAAGATCGGCGCGCCCAGGTATTCGGAATAGACCTCGGCCACGTCTTGCTCTGTGGCCAGCCCCTTCTCGACCAGCAACGTTTCGACGGTCCCCCCTTCGCCGGGCTGAGCGTTGCGCAATTCCTCCGACTGCTCCGGGCTGAGCAATCCCTTGTCGAGCAACAACTGCACGACTGTGGGCAAGGAGTCATTAAGTTCTGCTATGGGCATGGTGCACCTTAGTGCGTCGCTTCCAAGAGTTCGCGGGCGCGATCCGCCGCCGCTTTTCGCTTCTCGCCCGAGGCGGGCGCGTGGACGTCGGACTCGGTTTCCTGCGGCGGCTCCTCAGCGGCAATTCTGTGCTTCTCGACCGGGGCTTCGTGCTTGACTGCGGGCGGATCACCGCCTGGATGCACTGCCGGAGCGTGGGCCTTGATCGAGGCCCGCGCCGGAGTATCTTTGGTCGGCGACTCGTGGCTGGCATAGGCCAGTTCCGCGTGGCGACCGTCGATGCTCACAATCACCCGATCGACCTCCACCCGCGCGACGGAAGCCGCCACGGCCGTTGGCCCTGCCGGGGTAATCTGCTCTCCTTCGCTGTACAGCAAGCCGTTGATCACGGCCATGCGGCGTTTGCCGCGAACGTACGTTCCACTCAGCACCAGCCCTTCGATGCGCTGTACCGGCGCCCCTGGTTGCCGCGGCTTGTTGCCCTGCGCGGCCGTTGCGGGCGCTCCTGGCGCGGTCGTGGCCTTCGCTTGCTTGTCAGGTGCGCGCGGCGCCGGCTCGGGCGGCATCTCGACGGTGGGCGGCGCGAAAGGATCGCGCTCGAGATCCGGCGCCGCGGGGGGCGAAAGCAGCGCCGCGGTCAACTCAGGCGTCTTGGCGGCCGCTTTCGCCGGCGGCGCCATCACCGCTGGCGCATCGAAGTGCGACCAGCAGAAATAACCCATCGCGCCTGCCACGACGCCAATCGGCACCAACTTGGCGACTCTTGTTGACATATCAACCCATGATCCCCACCACGGTCAGACTCACCATCAGCATTCCCTTTCCGTTACGGACGGGTTGAATGCTGACCGAGTCGATCCGGATGAAACGGTCGTTGGTTTCCAGCCACTTCAAGAAGTCGTTGATGTCGCGCAAGGCCCCTTCCAGATCGATTCGCAGAACCACGGCCTTGTAGGGGCCGACATCACGCACCTTGTCGGGGTCGAGCGTCAGCAGCTTCAAGGGAAACTTGCGCACGCCACCCAGCACGTATTGAACCCATTCGTTGGTGTCTGACTTGGCCGGCAAACGATCCTTGAAGCTCTTATATTGTTCGCGCAGCTTGTCGATATCGCGGACGACGTCGAGCCGCTTTCGTTCCACGGCCAGGTTCTCGCGGCTCTTGTCGATCTGGGCGCTCAGCGGTCCGTAAATTCCCATATAGGCCACGGCCAGTACGGCACCGGTTAACAGCACGCGCAACTGGTTGGCATTCTGGATGCGGCGGCCGCTCTTCTTTTTGTCCGAAGGACGACGCTTGCGCGGGGAAACGCTCACTTGTGCGCCTCCTTGCCGGCCGGCTTCGGCGCCGCGGGTCCGCCTGTGGTGGCTTTCGGCAGGCACACGACCGTAAACATGGCGGTAGGTTTTTTATCCTTGGTGTTCGGCTGGGTGCATTTAATGTCTGCCAGCTCGACCAAGGGAAAGTCCTGCTGCAACATCGGGTGGCCGCGCAGCGCGGTTAAAAAACCATCGATCTCCTTCGGCGTGGCGCCGTCGTCGCCGATGGGCGCTTCGGCCCGCACGCTGAACGATTTCTTGGTCTTGCCCTTCGTGGGATCGTCGAGTTCGCACACCCCCTGGAACATGGTCAGCGTGGCGTTCTCGGGCAGCCGGCCGGCGATGTCGTACGTGTACCTGGTCCACAACACGCGACTGCCGACGAATTTCTGAATCGCGTCGACCTTCTGCGTCAGATCGCGTTGTTCCTTGAGCAGGTCCGCCTGCTGCTTCGGAACGGCCCACGATCGTTTAGCGAGCTCGGCGCGCAGCGGCGCGACTTCTTTGCGCGCGTGGTGCGATCGACCTAGCATGAACAACGCCATGCACAGCACCAGCGCGACCTGCACGGCACATTCGCCCAGGGGAAATATCTGCCACAACGAAGGGCTGGGCGTCAGCGATTGCGACAGGTCGACCACTTCGCTGGATTGCTCACCCAGGCAGCCCACAGCCAGTCCATAGGCCACGGCTTCGCCGGTCAGCTCGGGCCCCTCGCACCATGAGACCGTAGCTCCGACCTTCTGCGCGAATTCGTCGCGCGTGAGCTCGCCGCGCAGATCGGCGCGGCCGTGTACGACGACGATATCAAGCGGCGCATCGATGCCAAAATGGCTGACCAACGTCTGGCAGGAGCGGATTGCCGAGCAGAGGGCCGGTAGCTCGTTGCCGCTGACCAATTTGAACGGTTTCCACAGCACGCACATCGTGCCGGCGGTGACCACGGCCAGCGCCTCGCGCTGGCCCAAAAACAAACGCAGCGCCGGCTTGGACCTGCGCACGCGACGTTTCGTGATCGCCACCCGCAGCAAAGCAAACGGCGCCGGCTCTGTCCGGAAGGGCTGCACGTTGCTTTCGCGCAGCGTCTGCAATAGATCGAACAGATACTCGCGGCGGCAGGAGACCACGCTGGCCAACTTGCGTTTGCCAAACTCGCCCTTGACGACTTGCACCGACAGCTCGTCGATACAGACATTGGGGGATTGCAGCATCTCTCGCAGGACGGTTTGCGCCGAATTGGCTGCTCCGCTGGCGCTTAGCGGTCGCGTCGAGAAGAAAACCCGCCGCGTCGGCACGCCGACGGCCACAGGAACACCGCGCTTCTTGGGATCGACCAGTGGCTTGAGAAGTTGCGCGACAACGTCGTCTAGTTGATCGGCCGCATACTTCTGGCTGTGACGCGCAAGTTCTACCAGGCCCAGCGGTGTGCTGACCACCTTGCTGACGAAGACTTCATCCTCGCCGACATACAGGCCGAGGCCCTTGTAGGGCATGAATTTGGCCAGCAGCGCTTTCACAGACCACTCTCGCGTAAGGCAAGGTATGTGCTTTGAATTCCAGCATCTGAAACTCAACCGACTGTCACGTGGGCGAAAAAAGAGGGCGGCTGACGAATCAGCCGCCCTCGGAGCCGTCGACTCAAACTAAGCAATGCACAGCAGGACTAGCTCCCGCTGCCGCTGCCACTGCCGCTACCGGAAATGGTGGCACCGCTCGGATTGATGTCATTCGGGATGGTGCTGTTCGTGGTGTCGAAACCCGACTCGGTGAAGATCACCGTGTAGGCGCCGTAACCCGACGATGAACCGCTACGCGTCAAGGTCGAGCTCCACGAGTTCTCGAGGCTGCCCGTGCTGCCCGCAACGGGATCGGCAACGGTGAAATATTGGGGGGCGGGAAAGCTGATGTCGAGGTTGAGAATCGCGCTGGCATAGGTGCCGTTTTGCGATTGGTAGCGTTCCTGCGAGTCGCGAACGGCCGACAGGTAGTTGAACGCTTCCGCGGCCTTCGAACGCTCGACCGACTTCAGGAAGCGCGGCACGCCGAACGATGCCAAAACGCCGATGATCACGATGACCACGGCCAACTCGACGAGGGTAAACCCTCCACGTGACAACTCAGACGACGGTCGACGACGCATGTGTTTCTCCTTTAACTTCCACAGCTTGGTGCGTGTGGTTGCCGCGCGGAGCGGGACGCGACGGGAACATCCCGTGCAATGGCGTCCATCGACCTTCCAGCCGCATGGGTACGACTTGAAGTGTTAATCTGCTCTCCGCAATTGCATGTGCAACGCTAGTAAAGTCTTTAGGCCAATACATTGGATTGTCAATTTTCGTGCTGGCAATTCGCCGCTTCACGTCCGCGCGAATGAAACAATTCGCGCACGCGGCTGGCACCACTGGCGGCACGTTGCACACGGGCGCGGTGACGTTGCGAAAGTGCTACGACAAGACCTCGCAGAACCAGTACACGCCGCACAATCGGGCGCGTACGCAGCGGCAAGACGAGCGCCGGCCCGGCGACGTTAGAATTTGCCCTGCACGACGGTCGGCAAGGGCTTTGGCACGCCGGCCGACAACAATTGCTTCGAGGGGAAGCCGTCGTTGAATTTGATCTCGCAGCCGCTGTTGGGGTTCCAGATGTGCGTGGTCAGCAGCACGATCAACTCTTTCTTGACGACGTTCGTCGAACGATTACGGAAAAACGCCCCGACCACAGGCAAGGTGCTGAACCAGGGAATGCCGTTCTGCGTGATCTCGACTTGCTTGTCCATCAAACCGCCGATGACCAGCGTGGCGCCGTTGGGGACCATGACGTTGGTCGTGACTTCCGACGTGCTGGCCTGCGGAATGCTGTTGACGATGGCGCCGGTGCTGCGTTCGGGGTGGACCTCCATGCGGACCATGCCATCGCTCGAGATAAACGGTCGCACGCGCAGCAGAGTTCCCACGTTCATGAAGCTAATTTGTTGGGTGGTGCTGACGATGCTCTGACTGAACGTGCTATAGCCCAACCGGTCTCCTAATTGCAACTCGGCGAGTTGCTTGTTCAGCACCAGCAGGCGCGGCGTGGCCAGCACTTCGACCGAGCCGATCGTTTGTAGTGCCGAGACGAAACTGGTCAGATTCCGGCTCGAGTTACCAAACTTGAAAGCCTGGTCGTCGGTAGCAAAGCCGGTGTTAGACGGGCCCGTGGTCCCCGATGATGTCGAACTGGTTCCCGATGTGGCGGTGGCGGGAATACCGCCGCGGATCAAACCTGACGTGAGAACTCCCAGCGGCGAGAAGCCGGCGGCCGCGTTCAACGTCGCTCCGTCGCCAAACACACCCAACATGTTGCCCGCCCCGTCGAGAAGGCCGAAGTTGACCCCCAGGTCGCAACTGTTCGTATGCGTCACGTACAGGATCACGGCTTCGATCAAGACCTGCTGCGGTTGCACATCCAATTGCATGATGACCTGGTCGATCTTCATGAGCGCCGATTCGTGATCTTCGATCACCAGGGCTTCTTCATTCGCTAACGAGTCGCCGCCGGACAGCGACTGCTGGCCGCCGCCACTACTGCCGCCACCACCACCTCCTCCTCCACCGCCGCCGCCACCGCCACCGGAAGAGCCGCCGCCACTGCTGGCTGCCGTACCGCTGATCGGATTGATCGGACGGATGCCCACCTGGCTGGCCGGAGTAGCGGTGATATGCCCATCGGGACTGAGGAATTGTTCGATCATTTTCTTGATGTCGGTACTGCGCGTGTAATTCAGCCGGTACACGCGAATGTCGACCTTGTCTTCCTTCGATCCGCCGTTTCTGGCTCTGAGTTCCTCGGGCGTGTGAACGTAGATGATGCCATTCTCGTGCCGGGCACCCAGATTGCACGATTTCAGAATCGCATCCAGCGTTTGCTCTACCGATAGGTTGGACGACAAATCGGCGGTCACGGTCCCTTTCACGTTGGGCGATACGAGAATATTCAGGGCGTGGTCGCGACTTAACATTTCCAACACCTTGCGGACGTCCACGCCGTCGAGGTGCAACATAGTCGTATTGTTGCCCAGCTTCAGATCAGGTCCCGATTGCAGACCAAGCTCGTCGGGTCGTATCGAAGGTTCCCGGTTGACCGGACGCGATGGCCCGCGCGTCGCGGCGCCCCGAGTCCCCGGCACGGGCATTTCCAAGGGCTCGGCGCCGATCACCTTCAGATAGTCGTCCTCGGTCTGCGGCCCACCCATCGCGCCGTCGTTGTCATCGCCGACGTCACCATCACTGTCGCCATCTCCGTTGCTGTTGCCATCACCGTCGCCGGCGTTGTCGCCATCGCCGTCCCCTTCGTCTTGGTCCGTGTCATTCGATTTCGGTGGGGCGGCAGTCGGTTCCGGAGGTCCCGGCGCCGGCGCGGCGGTTGCACTATCGGATGATCCCACGTCGAACGGATCGTCACCTTGACCGGCCCCGGATCGCGCCTGAAACGCCGCCTGATTCGCGCGTGACGAGGTCTGCTCCCCATCGGCCAAGGGGGCGAGGGCTTGAACTTGTTGGATCTGGCCCGGCTGTAGCCCGGCACCGCGGTCCCGAGCGGCGGCGTCTTTGGCGGAAGCCTCTCCACCGCGCCCTTTCTTCGAGAGGCCGGCGAATCGATCTTTGAACGACTTCTTAAGCGGCTGCTGCGTGTGTGAGTCGTCGCTGGCCGTTGACGTCTTGTTCGGCATATTTGCCGGCGAGATCTTGGATGTCGCGTCCGGAGCCAAACCGACCGGCTGGCGAAGGCTGCTGTACGAATCGCTCTTGGCCTTAAAGATCGCCACCTGTTCTTCGGTGGCCTGGCCAGGCACGCCGTAGTCGCCGCTCTTAAGCGATATGGGGGTCGCGCATCCCACGCTGAACGCTACGCCCAGTCCCAAAAGCATCGCCGGCAGGGAAAATGCCCGAGCGGCATTGCTGGTGGTTGGCCGGGCAGCCTGGGGTTTTTCACCCAGCGAGCGACTCGGCAGATCCGGCCGCATAGAAGTGGGAACAACAGTCGGACCTGCTTCCGTCCGGCCTCGGCCGCTGCCGAAAATCCGCGCAGCGATCGCCAGGCCCGAGGGCTGATCAGACATCCGACACGACGAAGCCAATTTCCAGGCTTCCCTACGTTCCATGACTGGCGATCCCTAACGCTCGACGGACAGTGCCCAACGCAATCAAATCGCCATGCGACAGCTGACAATTCGGCCGTGTGGTAATCGACACAATCTAAGTCGAGATTGAGGGTAATTCCGAATACGCCGACACGGCCACCTATTCTATGGACATTCGCTGCTATCTCTGTTGAGCCTGCGAGGCTTAGGAAGAATGGGTCGGGTGGCCGGTGCCATGCCCACGCAGGGCGTGGGCATAAGAAGCGTTTGCGGTGCGGGAAGACCTGCCACGCAAGCGTGGCCATGGCACCCAGGCTAGCGAGGCAATGGCACAATTGCTAGCTACTAGCGGAATAGACTGCTAGCAATTAATGCAAGGGATCTTTATTGGCAGAGCAGCAGTGCGCTGCACGCCTGAGATCGCTTACGCCTCGTGGAACTGAACGGCTGGCTTCGCGGCAGCGATAGCTTCGTCCCGCGACGCGGCCACCACGCGATTGCGCCCTTCACGCTTGGCGTGGATCAGTGCTTGATCCGCTCGATCGACCAGGCTGTCGAACTGATCTCTTTCACCCTGACACACCGCCACGCCAAAGCTGGCCGTCACGATGATGGAGCCTTCGACCACGGCGACGGGGCTATCCTCCAGGGCCGCCCGCAGACGGTCGGCTAGCTGCACCGCCCCCAGCTCGGATGCATCGGGCGCGATCACACAGAACTCTTCTCCGCCGTAACGCGCCAGGATATCGGCCGGACGACATTGCTGCGTCAGAATCGTGGCGACCCGTTTCAGGACCGTGTCGCCAATCGTATGGCCGTGGGTATCGTTGACGATTTTGAAATGGTCGATGTCGAGCATGATGCAGGACAGCGGTTGGCCGCTCCGTTGAGCGCGGCTCCATTCGCGATCGAGGCGATCGCGCAGACTGCGGCGGTTCAACACGCCCGTCAAGGGGTCCAAGTCCGAAAGTATCCGCAGATCGCGCTCGCGCTGGCGTGCTTCTTCTTGCTGTCGATCGACTTCGTTCAGCGTGCGGGCACTGTACCAGGTCACGCGCGCCAGGACAGCTACCATCGCCACGGCATGCACGGCCACGGCCGATTCAAAGCCGTACAGTTCCATCTGTTCCCCCTTCAGAAAGAACCAGCCCAGCATCAAGGGGGACGCCGCAATGCCCGGCAACGAAGTGCGGGCCAGCACCCCGCCCATGCGTTGACTGCGCAGCGGCATCATCAATTCAAAATCGCGGCGTGCGTACAGCATGCCGATGCTGACAAACAGCAGAATCAGCGCAGTCGCCAGCGGGATCGATGTGTAGGGATCCGTCGCATGCAGCGTTTCGGTGCCATACCAGGCTCTGGCCACGGCGATCGAGGAAATAAACAATGTCGTGAGCAGCAGGCATTGGGCGGTCCGCTTGGGCCACACGCCTGTCGAGGGGAGCCAGAACAGGGCGCTTCCCAGCAGGATAAAGGCCACAGCGGTGGCCGGTTCGAGCCGGCCGATAGACAGTTCTTCGACGGCTCGCTGCCGCATGTTTTCGCGCAAGCCCACCTCTTCGCGGAATAGATCGCTGGCCCAGGCCACGGTCGAAACCAACACGATGGCCAAACCCGCGCCCCGCACCACGAACGAGCGCCAGCTGGCCGAGGTATTCAGCAGAAACGACCATAGTGCCATGCCCACCAATGTGAACAGCATGGCGACCGTGGGCGTCATAACCAGCGAAATCGCCCAACGCCCATTAGATAATGCCGCGTTGCAGGCCGCACTGATCAGGGTTGTCAGGCCGCCCAATAGCGCCAAAGTGCTCGACGCAGTGACGATGAAGGGAATCCCCTCCACGGTACACGCGTTTACTATTTCTTTCGTTGAGATCATCTGCCGACCCAGGAAATGCCATAGCCGTTCTGGCCTTTTATGGAAGAAGCCTAGGTCAAGGAATCGTGCCACGCGCAGCCCCGACGCTCGAATCCTGCATCTGGGGAAACTGCCGCGTGCGACGGCTGGACCGAAAAGGTTGCTCATGCCGAAGATGCACGCGAGCGCGCGATTTAGAGAAGGACGCGCTGCCGGCTTCAGGGAACTATCTGCTCGAGCACGAAGGCCAGGCGTTCGCCCGCCTTGCCAACGCACACCCGTGCTACGAGACCAGCCTGTTTCGCGTACGGTTCCGGCAGATCAGGCGCGACGCTCGCCTGGCGATGACGTTCGGCGACCGCCGGAATGACGCGGCCGCCGTCGTACGCGTAAGTGGTGGCCAGCGCAAAACTCTCTCGGGCCCACGACTCGATGGTGGGATTCGTCTGCAACTCGCGTGTGATCTCGGCGCGATTCGCGTCGACGGCTTGCTGTGCTTCGTCGGCGCCTCGTTCAATCGAGGTCTTCGTATCGGCAGTGCCCAACAAGTCGTCCCAGAAAGAGTGCAGCTTGATGATCCTGCGCCCGGACAGCCGGTAGAGCGAATCTTCTCCGCCGTGATCCCCCTTGGGAAATTCGGCGCAAACAAGATCCGCGCAGTGCAGCGGCTGGTGAATGTCTCCCATCAGGTGCAGCACCCAGCACAAGTACATGGCCTTTTCCTGACCGGTCGCGCCGCGCGCTTTCTCGATACTCAGCGGCAGCGCGGTGAGGATATTCTCTCCCACCGGCTCATGATTCTGCGCATTCTCGGTCGAGCCCGGCGGCACGAAGGGCAGATTGACGTAGTGCCAGTGCGGCTTGCTGAACTGCTCATGATGGTGCTTCACCCAATCGGGCCATGTCGCCGCGCGCCACAGGGCCCATTGATCCTCAGGCACGTTTTGCGGCCGGTCGGCATTGAGGAATTCGGCCCAGTGCGGATGCTGCTTGAGAATCTCGACCAGCGCCTGCCGCTGCTGCGGAGTCAGATGCCGATACGCCAGCTCGGCCACCACCATATGCCCCTTATCGTTCCAGGCCAGCGCGGGCCCGGCCAGCAGCAAAATCAGGGCCATCGCCAGGACGCCCCGCCGCAGCATGGCATCCTTCGCAATCTTGGTCCGCATGACGATTCCTTCCGTCATCAAGAGTCAGCCGGCAAGCACTGGCATTACCGTGGTCCGCGCACAAGGACAGGCGTCTGCCGCGCGAATTACAGTTGCCCGCAATCCGCAACTAGGATGCGCGCCGCAGTGTCGCCGGATTCAGAGCCAAGGCTCTCGATCTTTCGCACCACATCCATGCCGTCGATAACCTGGCCAAAGACGACATGCTTGCCGTCGAGCCAGGGGGTCTTCTCGGTGCAAAGAAAGAACTGCGAGCCGTTGGTATTACGTCCGGCGTTAGCCATGCTGAGCACTCCGGGACCCGTGTGGCGGAGCTTGAAGTTCTCGTCGGCAAACTTTTCGCCGTAGATCGACTTGCCGCCGGTGCCGTCGCCATTTGTAATGTCGCCCCCCTGGCACATGAAGCCGGGGATCACCCGATGGAATTTGCTTCCCTTGTAGCCAAAGCCTCGCTCGCCGGTACACAGCAAGCGAAAGTTCTCGGCGGTTTTGGGTACGACGTCGGGTCGCAACTCGATCACGATCCGGCCCAACTTGCGACCGTCGGCCGTCACATCCATAAAGCACTTGGGCAATGGCTTGAGCGGCGCCTGGGCCTGTTGCGCATAGAGCAGAGAAGCGCCAAGACCGCAGCCGACAATCGCAATCGCCACGAATCGGTAACTCATCACCATCTCTCCCTAGTGGAATTCAAACTTGGACTTGCGCGGCGCCTGCGAGGGACGCGGCACAAGCTACTGCAAAACGTATGGCGGCGCACTTGAGTGCCGCCAGGCGGCACGCCCGCCGTCTCATTTGGCGCAGCGGGCTTGGGCGACCGCGCCGCCTGAGATTTTATCGGAAAAGGCCCAAACTGGCCAAGCTCGGTTGCTGTGGCCGAAGCAGGCAGCGGAATGCACGGTATAGGACGCCGGACGGTTCTACAGGGGCGCGCGTTCCCACCGAGGCGTCCCGCGCCACTGGTCCGAAGGGGGCCAGAGCCTCTTGCGAGCCGCCAAAAATCACGTAATTGCTGGCCAACCTCGGAAGCCCGGATTCGTTTAATTTGAGGTCCAGTTCTGAAACCGTTCGGCCTTTTCTTGAGTAGAAACAGAGCGCCGGCATGATATGCTGTTCCCTGCGGCGGGCGCGGGGAGTTTCATCTGTCCGTCGCAAAGTTTATTGAATTGCGCCATCGTGACCCGGAAAAAGGATGTGCCGCGTCCCGCGCTGTCACGGCAGCGTCGTGGTGGCCGCGTTGCACCTTCGTTCCACACTTCGCCACATCTCTCGTCAGCATCGCACCGGTATTCCCATTTTCGTAGGGGGTTCCATGGAACGCCGTTTCTCGTCACGTCACGCCCGCATAGGCCTGCAGAAAATCGCCGGTGGACTACTGGGCGTTTGCATCGCGTTGCATGCGGTCCTGTGCCCGGCCGCCCAGCCGGTCTCGTTCTATGGCTTTGACGAAGCCGCGTATTCGCCGACGGCGCGCGAGGGGATGGAAGAAATCTTCGCCGGCCGGTTGTTCCATGCCTCGATCCCTGCGGCCGCGGCGCGACTGGCTTTCACCATGACGGGATCTGCACAAAAGAGTGCCGGCTTTACGCCCGGTTCAACTGATGGCCGGTTCTACGCATCGGGTCGGTTGCCTTCGCCTCCCACGCGCACGGCTGGCGTGGATCCCGGCTTCGCCCTGGGAGAAAGTGCGATCGCCCGCAATCAGTCGCAGCACCTGACGATCAACTGTTTCATGTGTCACGCGGGCGTGGTCAACGGCCAGGTCGTGGCCGGAATGGCCAACAATCACATCAATCAGTCCGACCCGAGAAACGTCCGCACCCGCGGCGACAATTTCGGACCGTACGCGGTATGGCGCCTGGGCGCGCGATTGGATGACCCGGCCAGCAAAGGACTGACACTGGCCAGCAAAACCACCGAGCTTGAGAAGATCTTCGATTCGACCCCTCTGCCGCCCGTCGACCCGATGCCTTGGTGGCTGATGAAGTATAAGAAGAAGGACTACTGGTATGCCGACGCGGCGCCGACCGATGCCGGCAGCTTCTCGATCAACTTCACCACGCCGCACGCCGAAATGAACGAGCATCATCTGGATCACGTTCAATCGGTGGCCAAAGCGCTGGCCTTCGCCCGCGAGACGCAGTCGCCGGCATTCCCCGGCAAGCTCGACGCGCAGCTCGTCGAGCGTGGCGCGGATTTGTTTCACGGCCGCATGCCTCCTCTCGACACCACCGGCTTTCGCGCCTGCAAGACCTGCCACGGCAGCTACACGCGCAAAGACAACGCCGGCGATCTCAGCGCGCCGGGGTCTTGGAACGTCGATTACGACTTTTCGCACGTGCTACGCAACGTGAAAACCGACCCCACCTACAACGCCACGCTGCAAAAGCTCAAGCCTATTGCCGATCATATCAACAAGCTCGAAACCTACATGGCTGCCCAGGGCGTTCCGCCCGAGTCGATTCCGCACGCCTCGGTTCCGGCCGGCGAAGGTTACGTTGCACCGCCGCTGGTAGGTGTATGGGCCTCGGCTCCCTATTTCCACAACGGTTCGGTCCCCACGATCGCGGCTGTGTTGAACTCGGCCGCACGGCCCGAAAGCTGGGCCCGCAATCACGAGGACCCGTTCGCATACGACTTGGAACAGGTGGGCATGGCGTACAAACCGGTGTCGCGCGCCGAGTTCGATGACAGCGCCGAGCGTGCCAAGGGCAAGCCGTTTGCCGCGCAAGCCGCGATCGATCACGGCGCGATCTACGACACAACCGCGTTTGGCCACGCCAACAAGGGCCACACCTTCGGCGATCACCTCTCGCCCGAAGAACGCCGCGCGATCATCGAGTTCCTCAAGAGCCTGTCTGGACCTGATATGTAGTTAGGGGATCAGCCCGCAATCCGTAAGGATAAACGCCGTGTCGACAACCATGCTTGCGCGCCGCGACCTCGATTTTCGCTCGTGGCCCGAGGTCTTGGCCGACATCGATCACCTGCACCGCGCGGGCTATCAGCGAGCTGGCAACTGGGACTTGTCGCAGATTCTCAGCCACGTGGGCGAAGGGATGCGGACCGCGGTTCACGGCTTTGAGCATCGCGGTCCGTGGATTGTCCGGAAGCTAGTCGGCCCGATCATCTTCAAGCGGATCTTACGGCAGCGTCGCATGAAGGCCGGCATCCGCGTGCCCAAGTGGTGGCTTCCCGGGCCCACGCATGACGAGTCGGACGCCGTGAATCGCTTTCGCTCCGACCTGACGGCATTTCAGGAACTGAAGTCCGCGCCGCAGCCGCACCCCTTCTTCGGCACGCTCAGCAAATCGCACTGGAATGACCTGGTGCAAATTCACGCCAGTCACCATTTAAGCTTTCTGGTGCCCAACGACTAGTAACGATATGCCACACGGCGCCATCGTACGCTGGGTTGGCCGTGCCCCGCCGGTCAGGTCTCGCGGACCGCACACAACTGCCTGCGAACTGCGGTCATGGTTCTAGACGCCGCGCTCAACCGAACGAGGCTTGAGGCGCCCAAAATGGTGCATGCAGTGGACTAGTTGTAGGCCGATGGACTGCTCGCGGTCCGCCGTGCGGAAGAGGGGTGACCACTGCCAGGGCCCGCCGTGGGCGGTCAACCGTGCGGCCGTCTTAGCGAACTCCTCGACCGCCGCTGCCGCGTCGGCCTCCGGCGGATGCACGGTGGCGGCAATAGTGCCCAAGCCGCTTTGCATTTTGCACTCTGCCAGAATCCTGCGCAGCATCTTGGGCGCGATCGTGCGGCTGACGACGGCCATCACCCAGTTCATGAGCAACGGAATCTTCGGTGTACCGTCCATCGGCACCTTCATCCAATCAGACAGATGGCGGCAGGTCTGGGCCAAGTCCCAATGGCCTGTCCGCTCGTAGCCGTCGTCGAGGCATCGCTGCGCATAGGCAGCGGCGTCATTCAGATTTCGGAAATTGAGCCCATGGTCGAAAGTCGGCATCGGATGTTACTCGTTGGCTCATCGTCGAAGCCAGCTTTTTGGACTGCCATTGATCATCATCAATCACATCTTACCGCACGGCACATTGTAAGGGGCTAGTTCGATGGTTGCCAAACGGTGCAAGGCGGAGCGGAGGCGCGATAAATGGTCGACGACTCTCCGACAACGGGTGCGTTGGGACGGCGCCGAATTGTTAGAGAAGCTCGGCCGGAAAAGGATTCGCGACGTTCTCGATCGGGGTCCATGAGGACACCGCAGTCCGTCAAGCGAGGAACCCAGGCCGCAGCGCGATGTTGCCGCTGCCGCGTGTGACCACCCTCTTTTGTCAGCCTGCGGATCGGCGCAGAGTTAGCGGGAGCGTATGCTACGAAAATGTCCGAAGTCATCAATATCGCTGCCTACAAATTCTTCCCCTTGGCCGATCTGCAGGCATTGCGAGAGCGTTTGCGGGCCCAGTGCAAGCTCTGGAAGTTGCGCGGCACGATTCTCCTCAGTCCCGAGGGAATCAATCTGTTCGTCGCCGGCGGCCGTGCGGACATCGACTTGCTGCTACTAGAATTGCGCGGGATTCCGGGGCTGGAAGGGTTTCAGCCGAAAGTGAGCGTCAGCGAGCGGCAGCCCTTCAACCGCATGTTGGTTCGCATTAAACGCGAGATCATCGCCTTCGGCGTTCCCGGCATCGCGCCGGGCCTGCAAACGTCGCCGAAAGTCGCTCCCCAGGAACTCAAGCGTTGGCTCGACGAGGGACGCCCGATCACCCTCCTCGATACGCGGAACGACTATGAAGTCAAACTTGGCACGTTCAAAAACGCCCTGACGTTGGGGCTCGATCACTTTCGCAATTTTCCCGCCGCCGTCGAGGATTTGCCCGACGACCTCAAGCGGCGCCCGCTTGTGATGTTCTGCACGGGGGGCATTCGCTGCGAAAAGGCGGGGCCTTACCTGGAGGGAATCGGATTCGAGCAGGTGTTTCAACTGGACGGCGGAATTCTAAAATACTTTGACGACTGCGGCAGCGAGCACTACGACGGTGAGTGCTTCGTCTTCGACCAGCGCGTCGGCCTCGACCCCAATCTCGCGACAACGGAAAACTCACTCTGTTTCCGTTGCCTAACGCCGCTCACGGTTGCCGACCAACAAGATCCTCGTTATGTGCCGGAGCAATCCTGCCCGTATTGCTTTCTGACGGATGCCGAACAGATGGCTCGGACGCTGGCGATGCGCGAGTTGGCTGTTCGACAGGCGACCACGCCACTGCCGGGATCCGTGCCGCACGACAATGATCGGCCGCTGAAGATCTCGGCGAAGCACGACGGTCTGCAATTGCTGGACGCGCTGGGTGAAATCTTTCCCCATCTAACGCCCGATTACTGGCAAGAGCGGTTCGACAGGCAGTTCATTCTGAATACCCACGGCCAAGCTGTCGCCGCGGAGCATTGCGTTCGGCCCGGAGAGGTGTATCTGCACCGTACTCCCGCCAACATCGAACCGGCAGTGAACGCGGCAATTCGCCTGCTGCACGAGGACGCCGCGATCGTCGTCGTCCACAAGCCGGCCCCCTTGCCGCTGCATCCTTCTGGCCGATTCAATCGCAACTCGCTGCAGTGGATTTTGAATCAGGTCTACTGTCCGCAAAAACTGCGCCCCGTGCATCGGCTTGACGCCAACACGACCGGCGTCGTGGTCTTCGCCCGCACTCGACATTTTGCGAGTCAATTGCAAACTCAATTTGCGGCCGGCGATGTAGAGAAGCACTATCTGGCACGGATTCAAGGACGACCATTGGAAGCGTCGTTCGATTGCGACGCACCGATCGGCGTCGAAGCCAAAGAACTGGGCGGTCGTGCCGTCGACGAGCAGGGCTTGGCTGCGCGTACTGAGTTTCGCCTGCTGTACGGATTTAGCGACGGCACGACGCTAGTTGCGGCCCGCCCGATCACGGGGCGGACCAATCAAATTCGTGTGCATCTCCAGCACCTGGGCCTGCCTGTCTGCGGCGAGCAAGCGTATCTGGCGAACCACAAGCTCGGAGAGGCACAGACGCATAACGTCTCCGACCCACCGCTCTGCCTGCATGCGCTGCGTATTTCGTTCGTACATCCAATGACGAAGGAGCGGGTAACCTTCGAGTGTCCCGCCCCCGCGTGGTCGGAAAGGCAATCGTAGCCCGAGCGTTATGTCGCGGCGGTTTAGCGGACCGGCCAGTTGCGGCCTTGGACTACAGTCTCAGCAGTCGCCGGAAGACGGAAGGCAAATGGCCGCCTCGAAAAGGATAAAATATATTGACGTGAGGCCCGCACGTCGGTACGTTGCCCGTTGATTCGATCTTGCTCTAGAGCGACGCTCATCCCGAAAAACAAAAGCCCGACTTCGCAAATCGCAGAAGGATGGGCTCTTTTTTTGCGCGCTAAAACGATCGGAACAAGATGGGGCGCGAATGCCACAACAGAGTGACACTCCACTTTGGGGGCCAGACAAGAGGTATAAGATGCTGCATCGATCGATCGTCTTTTGTGTTGCCGTCGGCTTCATTGTCACGCATGCGGGAGTGGCCTACTCCGGCAGCATAAGCGGGAGCACGATTGAGGTGTCTGGGTTTCCGAACTCGTTCCAAGGAAACGACCAAGTTACTGTCACTTTAAACGGATTCAGCGCCACAGATACCTCGGACGTAGACGTGGTTTTGGTCGGGCCAACCGGCGCCGCCTTGGTGCTCCTAGGGGGCGCCGGCGGAAGCACCGGGTTTGCCCCTGCACCATTCAACGTCACGTTCGACGATACGGCGGCAAGTCAGGTACCTACAGATCTTTCGAGCGCGGGAAGTTTTAAACCGACGCAGTTTGGGCCGATCGGTTCGTTCCCGGCCCCCGGCCCAGGCCTAGCCTACGACAGCCCGGCCACTTTTGGCACCAGCATCCTTGGTAACCTGAGTGCAGCTGGCGTGTTTACGAATATCAACCTAAACGGACCATGGTCCCTTTACGTAATGGACACGGTTTCGAAGGACAGCACTAAGTTAACCAATGGGTGGAGTTTGAATATCGCTCTCACGGCCGACAACTTCTCAAGATTCACGAACAGCACTCCGATTATCGTCCCCACCGTTCCCGAGCCGGGCACTCTAGCACTTATCCTCTTTGGCATCGCGAGCATGGCTGGTATTTGGTTGCGAAGATCCACCGCGGCGACTTACTCCCGTTTCAGCATCGGGAAATAAAAGAAGAGTTTCGTCGTGTGGCGCGTGCGCACTCGTCCTCCCCATTCCGCAGCGGGTGACCTGCCACGCACGGACCATTGAGCCCGCCCAGCACGACAAGCGTTTCATTTACGCGCACGTTTTCTGACGCGTACCGTTATTCGAAACGCATGGCGGCGCGTTCAACAGCACCAGTATGACGCGGCACATCGCCATGAGCCGACAATCGCCCCAACGGCATTAGGTGGGCGTGACCGGGGAAGACGAGTCCCGGCCTTTTGGACGGTTCGTCCTGGGCGCGCAACCCAACGGGCGATTCCGTCTCACGAATTGTCAACCGAAGCAAGCTTATCGGCCCGAGTGTCAAATGGCTCGCTTCCGACGAGTTCTTGGCACTTTTTTTACAAGATGAGTTTATTGGAATCGGATCGTCGGGCGCAAGCAGTACGCGTGCAAGTCGTACCCGGTCTCCCGGCAAAGGAACCTTTTTTGGAACATTGTACGGGCAGAGGCGGATTCGATCCTGCGGCCTGGCCACGCACTTTATGTGCAGTGAGACCCCGGAAACACGTTCTTAGACAAGAACAGCCGTGCGTTCTGATTGGCAGTGTCCCACAATCGACGTTCTAGGCGATTTGCTTGCGCGTTCTGCGGCGAACCGCCATTGCCAATCCAATCGCTCCGATTCCAAACAGCGCGATTGAAGAGGGCTCCGGGACAATCGTGTTCGTGGCGTAGTTCAGATACGCGTGCGGATCTACGAGAGCATTGCCTCCCAGCACGTTGTAGGAACTGTTATTCGTCGGACCGCCGGTATCCCCAACGCTCAGGAACGTCCCAAATCCTACGCCATTTGTGTCATAATCACCGGGAATTGAAACGTTGCCGCTGGCAACGATTTGGGCCAGTGGAAATGTAAGCGTGCCGCCATTCGATACGAGTAGGTTGCCGAGCACGTGCTCCTGGGCGTACGTCCAACCGCTCGGGTTGTCAGGCTGAATGCTGGTTGGGTCGATGGCGGTGCTTGTATTCGGGTCAAGATGGTCCAAACCCACGGGACCGAATCGGCCCGTAAAAATCATCGCCGAGTTGTTCGTGGTGCCGCCCTGAATGCCAGTCGCAATTGTTTGCCAGAGGTAACCGGTCGTGCCTACCGAAGCGCCAGGCCCTTGGGCGTACACAAGGCCTTGATTGGGGACCGTGGTCACCGTGCCGATCGTATCGGCCGAGCCGTCCGAGGCCGTGCCGTTAATCCCTTGCAATGTCGCGGAGCCGCTCGAGTACCACCAGCTGTCCTTGTAGAGTTCTGTGGCGGCTGCTCCGCTGGCCGGAAAGCTTGGGCCGCCCGGCCCGCCATTCGTGATGCTGTTCGGGCTATTCACATCAAGCAGCGACCAGGCGGTTTGAATATCCGGAACGTTGGTCGCACCGGCGGCTTGAGTCGGTCCGGTGCTGCCACTGGCGAAGGTGAGGTTTTGAACAAGTAGAGTAGCACCGGCACCGGCACCGGCTACGTCCACCGAACTGATCTGGATACCGACGGTGAATACCTTCTCGCCGGGAATTGCTGTCGTGTTGGTGGCCATCACCACCAGCGAAATAGCCTGGGCCGGAGCAGCCATCGCCAGCGCCGCGACGATGCCGACAAGCGGTAGAAAAATGTCTCGTCTCATTAGCGTCTCCTCTCAAGAGAGAATGAAGAATGGAATGGGTCCGTCTGCGCGCCAGGGGAATCCTGTCACGACGTCTGGCATGTAAAACGAAAGGAACAAACATGCACAATCGTAATCGCCCCTACCCGACAATACCGCCCGCATCGTCGGCGGCGTACCGGATGTGCGATGGCCGACACATGCGCGGCGTGTGGCACAGTTGGAAAGGAAAAGAGGTGCCGAAAGTGTCCGCGACAAGCGAAACAACAGCCCCGATGCCTCCTTCGCCAGTGATTGGCGCCATTCGATGCGAGCCCGCGAGCTGTCCGACTCGCGACCGCAACGTGATTGTTGCGAGTCTCGGCGCAGAATGCAAATAAATTCCGCGATTTTTTACTGTTGCCTCGAACACCTTACGAACTGCTGAAAAAAGTCGCCGACAGTCCAGTCTCATGATCGCTCCACGCTCATTCTTGCTGCGCTTGGCCGGTTCACGTTGATGGCTTGGCGCTCCTGACGCCCGCTACCATTGTGCGTGTAAGCGGCGCGCCCACACGCCGCGGTCTTTCAGCTGCGCGGCAGTATGTCCCCAGAGGCACGTCAGCGGAGTCCTGTCGGCGGCCGACGATACTCTCGCATGCATTGCTAGGCAGCCATTTTCCCGACAACTCGACCGAATTGTGGCACTCCTGAAATACGACCGTTTGATGACGCGCTTCGCGACGAGGGCACGAGCCAAGGCGGCGTCCGTTAACGTTACCGAGCCGCCGATAACGCAGCACCTTTAGTTGCACGAAGATTGCCCTACGACGGCGACGACTTTCTTGTCCAGGTCGAGTGATTGCAGAAGAGTGCCCCATGCCCAATGATGATGAAGGGCGGGTGAGCGCTCGTGCTCAATGGGTCGTCGTACTGGTCAAGGGCGGCGAAACCACGGCGTAGAGAGATCGTTCGCTTTGCGCCACCGCAAGAATCGCAAACCAAGAATAGAAATGAACTATGGCTACGTTCGTTCTAATTCATGGTATGTGGCACGGCGCGTGGTGCTGGGAAAAAGTCACACCACTTTTGCACGCAGCTGGGCATGAAGTCCATACCGTCACACTCACGGGCGTTGGCGAGCGTGCCCATTTGCATTATCCCGACATTGATATGCACACGCACATTCAGGATGTCGTCAGCGTCCTGGAATATGAAGATTTGCATAACGTGATTCTCGTCGGTCATAGCCTGGCTGGTTTTATGACGCGCGGCGTTGCAGAGCGCGTACCCGAACGCGTCGCGCAGATCATTAGCCTCGATGGACGCATTCCAGAGAGTGGAGACCCGTTCAAAACCGTGTGGCCGGATATATGGACTGAACTGTGCCAACGCGCCCATGCCAATGGCGATGACGAGTGGTCGTCTCCGGATTCTGAACGGACTTTCGGCGTGACCGGCGCCGACCTTAAATGGATGATGTCCAAATTGACCCCGCATCCGCTGAAGACCTGGGAAACGCCATTATCGTTCACCAATCCAGCGGCCCGTTGCATCCCGCGTGTCTTCATTCACTGTACCGCAGGCATCTCGCCAAAGGACCTAGCCAGCGAACAGAAGGACTGCGTTAAGAAGGGTTGGCAATATCGCAAACTGTTGACCGGGCATGACGCCATGATTACTGCACCGAAAGAATTGACCGAGTTACTGCTCGAATTCATCTAGAGCCCATAAGGCGGTAAAGACTTACGTGCGCCTGCAGTCAGCCCTCCCGATTCTTCCGAATGTTGGGCCTTGATGCTTCAACTATGGGCTGCCGCCGGCGGAGATCGAGGTTTGCCGCCGAGGCGGCCTCCTGGGATCTTCCTGCCAAGTCAACCCTTCGATGGCACTCCCGAAAATGGACCTTTTTTTCGGACGCCTGCTCGCGTCGCCTGAAGCGCTGAAAACAGCGACATCCGGACGCTCAGGATGGCATGTCGAATGGCACGTAGTTCTTGCGTAACGTGGTGCCGTGAAGTGATATAGATGAAAGAGGCCTCGCTTGCGTAGATGGAGTTGTCACAAACCCATCCCAGGCAAGGAGGCCTCACAATGTCGTTTTCTACTCATGGACGATTTTCCCAACAAGTGCGTTTTTTGCGGCGTCAGTTCCTGCAGGACGGCGAACTGCCGTTCACCGATGTGCTGTCTGAAGGAACCGTGGCGCAAGCATTGGCAGCGTTGAGTGTCGTCTGGCTGGACCGGATTTATTCACCGCTCGTCACGCTGTGGATTTTCCTCGGCCAAGTGTTGAGCCAGGATCATTCCTGTCGCGCCGCTGTTGCTCGTTTGATCGCTCATCGCGTTTCCCGAGGACAGCGTCCCTGCTCGGCGGAAACGGGCGCCTACTGCCAGGCCAGGAAACGACTGCCAGAAGAGTTCTTTTCGGAAGTGGCTCGTCAAACAGGCGGTGCGTTAGAGAACAGCGCCAAGGAGCAGTGGCTTTGGAAACGTCGTCGCGTCCTGGCCTACGACGGCTCGACGGTGTCGATGCCGGATACCGCGGAAAACCAACGGGCTTATCCGCAACCCCCGCAACAGAAGCCAGGTGTTGGCTTTCCCCTGGCGCGCATCGCGGCATTCTTCTCTCTCTCGTGCGGAGCCGTGCTTGACTTGGCCATCTGCAGCAATGCGGGCAAGGGGCACAGCGAGTTGGGAATGCTACGCAAGCTGTGGGACCTCTTGCGTCCGGGCGACATCATGCTTGCCGACCGCTACATGTGCGCCTGGCACGAAATCTTCCTGCTCCGGCAGCGCGGCATCGACTCTGTCATCCGGCTCCGTGTCCATCGTCATGCCGACTTTCGGCGCGGCCGTCGGTTGGGCAAGGGCGATCACATCGGCGAGTGGCCAAGGCCCAGCATCATTCGTTCGATTGACTGGCAGTCCCTGAAGTCTCTTCCCGAGTTCCTCTCCATCCGAGAGACGCGCGTACGCGTCGAACAGCCCGGATTCCGCTGTCGAGCCATTATCGTCGCCACGACCTTGCTTGACGCGGACGAGGTTCCCGCGAGCGACCTCGCGGAACTCTACCGCGCTCGGTGGAACGCCGAACTCGACCTGCGGTCGCTCAAGCAAACGATGCAGATGGAAATCTTGCGCTGCAAGACACCAGAGCTCGTGCGCAAAGAAATCTGGACGCACATTCTGGCTTACAACCTCATCCGCACGATCATCGCTCAAGCGGCCAGCCAGCACGGTGTCCAGCCGCGTTCGATCAGCTTCAAGGGAACGGTCCAGACCCTGGAGGCGTTTCAACCGCTGATCGCCTTTCAAGGCGAATGCAACTCAGCGCACCGCCAAAGTCTCTACCAAAAGCTACTCGATGCCATTGCTGCCCACCGCGTTGCCGATCGACCCGATCGCTTCGAACCGCGGCAGAGAAAACGCAGACAAAAGAAATATGATCGCATGATGAAACCGAGGCACGAGATCAAACGCGATATCCTGAAAGGACTTCGATAGAACTACGTGCCATTCGATGGCATGTCCTGGGCGCGGATGCAACTAGCTTCAACCGACACCGGTCCGACAATCCCCTGTGATTCCCTGGCTAAATCGGTCGATGTGGACTCTGGCGCGCGAGAGCGTGTCAGTTCCAGTGAAGCGGTGAACTAGGGAACCGGCTGTGGGTCGGTTCGCCCCCAGGTCGACAAATCGACCGTGCCCGCGACGGTGGTACCCGTTTTTGCCGCCTGCAGATCCCACCGCGCCAGTTGCAACTTTCGCGCCGCGAGTTCCGCCTCGGCCTCGGCGATTTCGACGTGGGACTGTATCGGCGATCGTGTTGTGCCCGACACGGCGCTCGCAGCGTTTGTTTCCTGCGCGGCGCGCAGCTTCTCGACGTGGATTTCTGCGAGCTTGACTTTTCCGATCAAGGACTCGCGATCGGCCAGATTTTCTCCGCTGGCCGGAGTGCCGACCAGTTTTGCTTCCAGGGCGGGCGCTGAGGTGAATTGTGCCTCGCCAAGAACAAGCACCGCCAGCCCAATCAGCCCCACCGCGGCCATGCCGCGCGGCGAGTTGCCGCACCGCGCCAATTCGGTGCGCAGCTTGCTGGTAATGCCCGTCAGTCCGAACCGACCAATGGCGATCGCCGCGACCAGCCCGAGCGCCAATAGCAGATTGATGTCAGGCGCGTGGGCGATCAGACTCGGGCGCCAATCGTGTACTAGCGAAATCGGCACGGACGCGGTCGGCGCAGAATTCTGCGCAGCAGCGGGCGAGGGCGCCATCGCGATCTCTCCCGTCGTGCGTGCGGCCGCCTCGCTTGATCGAGCCTGCGCTTGGGCGTCGACCCCCTTCAAGAGGCCGGCATCCGGCGTCAGACGCCCCGAGACAAGCATCACTAGCGATAAACCGACGACGGCCGCCACACCCACGCCACGCGTGACCAATCCCTGCGGCAACACGAGCGCGCGACTCTGCGCATTGATCGTCAGCCGTCGCGCGGCCGTCGATCCCAATAGCAAAATCGCCACCGGCACCAACAGCAATAACAACCCGAACTGTATGCCCAGCAGCGGCGCCAACAAGCTGCCAATAAACAGCCCGGCGGGCGGAATCGCGAGCATCGCCCCCAGCACGATCAGAGTGCCGCGCGCCAACACGCGGCGGGCGGCGAACAGCGCCATCCCTCCCAGCACCGTTACCACCACCAACAACAGCGGCTGCACAAATCCTACAAGCATCATGGCAATGGCTCCCAGGCCCAGTCGAAACAGCGGGTCAGAACGGTGCGCCGGGCGCAACAAAAAAGAAGAAGTCGAAGTGCTCACAATCGGTCGCTGCGCGCTGGCCACCGCCAGCGGCCGAAGTGCACCATTCGTGGGCAACTCGACCGATCGCGCAGTGGCGCGTACAAACGCCCACAGTGTGGCCCCCATCCCCAAAACACAGCACGCGGCCGCCGAGAGAATCATCGCGCGACGGCCTCCCAGCTCGATCACAGTCGAAGTTATCAACGCAGTAACGAGCAGCGCCACGCCGGCCGCCAACAAGCCCAAGGCCAGCCACATCGTGGGGCTGAGTCGCCGCAACGAGTTCACCGCCCGCAGCAGCGCATGGCCGACCGCCGCCGGGGCACGGCGCAGCAAATCCCAGAGCGCTCGGGTGTTCAACATATTAGCTACGATCCGGCGCGCACGACGCGCAGCCGCCAAGGTGCCTCACCAGGTCTCGCGTCCCGGTGCTAACGAGGAACGCCGGTCGTCGCCGTGGATGTTTGACGCAAAGCGGCGTCGACCAGTGTTTCGGCGCGGGGCAGGCTGGCGACCGGGTCGCCGCTGTCGGCCGCTACGGCCAATCTGCTGGCGGCTTCCGGTTCACCAGCCGACAAAGCGAACTTTCCCTTTTCCCAGCGCGGGTAGAGACCCACGACCGCGCGGCTGATTACCATTCCACCCAGCACGCCCACCTGCTGCAGGTCCGGCGTGACGAGCGTCTTGATCGCCGCGGCTGCGATCATGAACTCCAGCCCCAGCGACAAATAGTGGGCAAACGGCGGGCGAGCCAATTGTGCATCGGCGGTCGGTGTCTGGCCGCGCGCCAGCGATGTCTCGGTGGCAATTTGCCGCACCACGGCGCCATATGCTCCCCACAGCATGACGCACACGCCAACCAATCCCACGAGCGGGACCAGGGAATTGATCAAGCCGGTGGTCGAAATGGTTTGGGCGTCCAATGCCTGGGCGAACAGCCCGCCGAAATGAGTTAGTTGGTGCATGGTGCATTCCTTTGGGGCTCGGTCGCCCCGGCTTGTGTTGAATGACAAACGACGCGTTCACGCCACGGCGGCACGGCACATCACACGGCACAGCAGCGGCTGAACTTCAATTCCTCCACCGTCCGCGGCACGATCACGCAATCGTGATGTCCGCCAAAGTTGGGCATATATCCGACCTCTTCCAATGTGTCCTGCCGGAACACAAAGGCGCCCGCTTCGAGTCGTTGGAATCCGCTGAAAATCTGGATCACGTACTTGCCGTCGTACGTGACGGCCATGGTCTGACAATCGATGCCCACGTTGCGGAACGTCCTGATGATGTCCCAGGTCTTGGTGTCTACGACCACCACGTCGCTACGGGCCGGCTTGGGGCGCAATATCGAGACAAACATTTTGCTGCCGTCGATAGAAAAGGCCACATGGAACGGCGACGGATATTCGCCCACCCACGACGGGTCGTGAACATAATTCACGCGCTGCCAATTGCGCGGGTCAGCGTCCTTGACGTCGAAGATCGCCATGTTGTTGGAGCGCAAGTTATTCATCATCGTGAAGATCGGCGGATTGCGCGAGGGATTGAAACCCGACTCGTGAATCGGGTTCTCAACCTTCGGTAGCACGATCTCCCAGATCTCGGGCGTGCTGCTCACTTTTTTCACGGGAACGTTGGCTTCACAACCCTTGTTGGCTTGCAGGAAACAACGCGGTTCCCAGTTCTTGCGATCCATGATGATGCAGCCACCGCACATCCGCAGACCCATGGCCGTGAATTGATTGCGCGGGTCGTGCAGGGCAAAATCGAGTCCGGTCAGCGTGTGGGGTGATGCGCCGGGGATTTGCCCGCGCTCGACGAGCAGCTCGGCCATGGGAGCCATCTCGTAGTTCAGCTTGTTGCCGGTCGACCCGCGGTACTCGTAATAGCCGTCGGGCGAATGGCGCCCGCCCGAAAGCTCTACCGAAGGAGTCAGCCGTTCGAGCCGGATCGTCCCTCCCTTGAGCCAGGTCTCGCCCAAAAACTCGGAATTGGGTTTCCAATCCGCGCGGAAGGCGGCCAGCACCTTGGTCTTTTCGTGTGGGCCGCGGGCTCTGTTGAAGAACCCCACGATGTCCTTTTGTCCGTCGGCACTGGCGAAACCTTCGCCGTCGGGAAAGATCACCGTGTGTACTCCCAGACCCAGGCCGGTCGTCTCGGCGATGTTTTCGTACAGTTCCATCTGGCCGGTGTTGCCTTCGTAACCGACGCGATAGATCTGATTTCCCTGACCGTTGAGTTTGTCCAACAGTCCGAGTTCCTTTATCTGCGTGGGGATGCCGTACATCAGCACGTTGTCTCCCCCTTGGGTCGAGTTGACGAACTCGAAGCCCTTGCGCGGATCCCCCGTGTCGGCAGGAAACGCCGCCAGATGGTGCGAGATGGGGCACGTATCGCCGTAGTTCCAATAGGCGATCCAAGCCAACTGCTTCATCGACTTCAGATCCACCGCTTGGGTCGCGCCCCCCAGCTTTGTCGGCGTCAGATAGATATAGTCTCCCAGGTCTTCGCATATGCCGGTGAATTTGCGTGTCGCGGTAGTGCTAGCGCCCCAGGTGGGCGTAGCGCCGAGATACTCGAGCCCCTTGAACATGCCGGCCCCAGCGACACCGGCGGCAGCCATCTTCAAGAGACCGCGCCGATCCACATTGCGATTTTTCATCGATATTCCTTCAGGTGCTGCAACAGAGCCGTGTTGTGAAGTCTGCGAAAATTAATCTCACTCTCGAAAGGGACAGCCCGTCGTCAGTGGGCCCGGCATGCCCGCAAAGTCGACGGGCTGCTCGTGGATTCCGGCGCGGGCCGTAATCTGGCGGGCTAGATCCTGCATCATTTCCGCCGAGCAACCTGGCCACATCGTGTCGACGACGCCATCGGCCGAGACCAATGCCACGTAGGCGGCGTTCTTGGCGGCAAAATCGCGGATCAGTGACCGATCTGAGTCGGCCAGCACTGGGTAGGGAACATCGTTGGCCGCGACATAGGCGCTCGCCACGTCGGCGGCGCCGTCAATCACGCCTACAAACTGGACATGTTTCGCAAAGGCACGGGCCAAGCGATGAAAGTACGGCTCGAACTCGATGCTGCACGGGCAGCCGTCCTTGATAAAGACAACCACCATCGGGCGCCCGGCGCTGAGGTCGTCCCAACCCACTTGCCGACCATCCGACGCCAGCATGGCACCGCGCATCACTTGCCGGCCGGCTGCCTCGCCCGACGTTGCCAGCTGGTTCGGCGTGACGTAATGCCGCTCGTCGCGCGAAATAAGGGTGGGCCCAGCATCATCCTGGCCGCCGGCAAACGAACGCTGCAAGCTGCCGGCGGTACTCCACAGGCAGAGCATTAGCGCCGCCGCCCCGCCCGCCGTCATCCATGCCAGGTAACGCAGCCGCACGAAAATCCAATCTCCGTATCGGAATAAGACACGCCGCGCGTCCCTCGCGCGACCGAGGGCTGTAGGCCGCTCGTCTCTTCTGGACGTTCATGTTACCCGCGGCGGCCCGGCTTTGGAAAGCGGATTCTCGGCACGCATGGAAGCATCCCGCGATGGAAGACACGGTCCCTCAGGGTGCTGGGTTTGATTTGCCCCACGCGATGCGCCCGTTGCGAAGCGCGAGTGATAGCACCATGATGTGGGGGCGGCGCGGCCCTGTTCGTCGGTTGAGATGATCGGCTGGGCGCAATCGCGATCGAGTCGCGCGGCATGCTGGTCAAATTCGGATCACCGTTCTGGCCTAAAATTCGCCCGACAATTCTCGCCGGCTGCTGACAAAACCCGGACATCGCATGAGCTTTCGCTGGCTGTTTGCTCGACTCGCCGTGCAGAATCTTAGCCGCCGGCGCGGCCGAGCCTTCTTGATGGCGTTGGCTGTCGCCGTGGGAGGTGGCGCCGTCTTCGCCGCCGTGGTTGTGCGGCAGGGACTTGCCGAAAGTGCCCGGCTCGGCCTGGCGCGGATGGGAGCCGACGTGTTGGTCGTCCCGCGAGATGCCACGACTAACATCACCGCGGCACTATTAACCGTTGAACCGTCGACGCAGACGTTGCCCGCCAGCGTGGTCGACACGCTGGCCCAACTGCCCGGCGTCGTTGACGTGGCACCGCAGCGCTATCACACGCTGACCGCGGGAGCTGGTGGGCACGATTCCGAAGACCTGATCGCTTTCGATCCGACCCACGATTTCACAATCATTCCCTGGCTGACCGATCGGCTCGACCGCCCTTTGGCCGTGGGGGACGTACTGATCGGTGCCCGGCGCGCCGAGCGGGTGGGAAGCGAAATCAATCTCTTCGGCCGCTCGTTCACGGTCTATGGAAAATTAGCTTTGACAGGCGTCGGGCCTTTCGAGCGATCGTTGTTTGCCAGCTTTCAAACTTTTGCCACCGTGGCCCAGGCCGCGCGGCAGACGACCAGCCGCGCGATCCTCGACGCCGAGACCGACAAATACTCGGGCGTGCTCGTGCAACTTGCGGCAGGCACGTCGGTCGAGCAGTTTCGTTTTGCCGCGGCCCGCCTGCCGGACATCAAGATCGTGCCCGCCAATGCCTTGTCGATGTCGGTGCGTCGTGGGCTGGCGACCATCCTCTCGGCAGCCGTGGTGCTGACGATGTTGATTTTGCTCAGCACGGCACTGATGGTCGCGGCGATGTATTCCGGCCTGCTCGTCGAGCGTCGCCGGGAACTTGGCTTGTTCTTAGCCATTGGGCTGCGCCCGCGCGACCTGGAACGCATGATCCTGGCCGAGGCTGCCCTGACGACCGGTTGCGGCGGAGTGGCCGGCGTGCTGTTGGGCGTGGCGGCCTTGCTCGCGTTTCGCCGCTCGTTGGGTTATTACTTCGAACGCCTGCAAGTTCCTTTCGTGCTGCCGACGCTCGGTTCGGTCGCGGTCGCGGCGATGGTTGCCATTTTGCTGGCTGGCATTGTCGGCGCGTGCGGCGCATTGATCCCGGCGCGGCGCGTCGCGCGCGGGGAACCGTACGATCTTGTCCGCGGCGAGGCCTGACCGTGCTGCAAGCGCAATCGCTATCCAAAATCTATCGGACGCCCCGCGGCGACATCACGGCCCTGGCCAACTTGGACCTGGCACTGGCGCGCGGGCAATCGTTGGCCGTGTGCGGACGATCCGGCTCGGGCAAGTCGACGCTGTTGGCGATTATCGGCGGACTGTGCCGCCCGACCAGCGGTAACGTGCAGGTCGACGGCGCTGACATATTGTCTTTGCCGCCGCACAAGCTGGCCGACTTTCGCGGCCGCTCGGTCGGCTTTGTCTTTCAATTCGCCAGCCTGCTCTCGAACCTTCGCGCAATCGACAATGTGGCGCTGCCGGGTCTCATCGGTCATGAAGAAAACTATGCGGCGGTGTACGAGCGCGCGACGACATTATTACAGAGAGTGGGGCTGGCCGACCGTTGGGATGCCTATCCTGCCGAGTTGTCCGGTGGACAACAGCGACGCGTCGCGATCGCCCGGGCCATGATCAACCGGCCGCCGCTGCTGTTGGCCGACGAGCCGACCAGTGACCTCGACGAGGAGACCGAACGCGAGGTTTTCTCGCTGCTGCTCGACATGCACCGCGCGCACAACACGACCCTGCTGCTGGTCACGCACAACATGGCACTTGCCGAGCAGACCGAGCAGGTCATGTACTTGGATGGCGGGCGCATTGCCTGTGCGCCGCATGTTGGCTTGCTGCGAAAACGCGATGTCGCACCGGCGCTCAACGTGGCGGCAGCGCCCTACACCGCGGTGCAGGATCCGGCAGCGCACGCTTTGAACGTGGAGACAGTAGCTGCGGCTGTTGCGCCATCCGGTCCCGCGCTCGTTCCGCAACCGGCGCACACGGCTGGCACGGCGGAACAAACCGTGCCGCTCGGTGCAGGTCTCGGTAGGTTTCTGGCCGACTTTGCTGTTTGGGCCGTGGCGATCGCCCTCTGCCTCATGGCGGTGAACTACGGCGCGGCGCTCGTGCAACGGCGTAGCATCGTGCGGGAACAGGTCGAGCGCCGTGCGGCCGAGGACCTGGCGCTGCAATCGTTGCGTGCCGATCTGGATAACGTCGAGCAAAACGAGGATGGCAGTTATGAGTTGACCATTTTCCTGGCGTCGCTCGATCAGAAGCGCGAGCTGTACGTGATGGGGCCATCGCTGCGAGCTTTCGTACAGGTCGATCGCAGTTGGCAGGCCATCCCCATCGCGGCGGCCGATCAGCAGGCCGACCAGGTGACAAAGATCGATGAGAAGCGTCTGTTTCGATTCACGTTTCGCCCCAACGTCGCCTCGTTCGATCAATTGATCAAGGGATATCTGCACATCCGCTTCATCAATTCGATGATCGTGGCCGAGCAGCCTGAGCCATCGAGCGATGTATTCGACCGCACGGATGACTATTACATCTATCTCCGCGCGCCCGGCGTTTCGGATGATGAAGTACGGCAGGCAAATCGCTGGTCGGACACCACGCTGGTGCCGCGCTGGATCCCCATGAAGGCGCATTAGCGACCGCAGTAAACACGCAGTACCCGTCGACGCACGCTCAATCTAACTCGGGCGGCAAACTGCCATAAGCCCACGGCGTGCCAGTAAACGCCGGTAGGGGCGCAGGCTTGGGGGCAGGCCCAGCCGATAATCCCTGGGCGAGCTTGATGGCCGTATCGGCGATGGTCCGTCCTGCCGTCGGTATCAAGTTGCTGTAGCTGGTGAGCCGTGTTTCGTACCCACCGCCGCGCGGGCCGAGAGCCTCTTCCGTGGGGACATAGCCCACGCAGTCGTTGGCCAATGAAACCGGAAACGTAAACGGAAACCGACTGTCGGCTTTGATATCCATCCCGTAGCGGCAAAAGTACTCGGCCGGACAAGACAAGAACACGGCCGGCCCCAACTGAATCGCTTGCACTTCGACGTCGGCCACCGGTGCCTGGGCCAGCCGGGCGTCGAGCAGCACGATCTCTTTGGCGAAAGTCCACTCGGTCGAGTTGACCGTGGGCGGATCCTTCGCCACGATTTCGCGGCTGCGCGCCAACCGGTCGGGACGAGGGACGCGCCGCTTGATTTTCAAAGTCTCGTTTTTGAACGCCACCGGCACAAGCGCACCGGCCGATTGTTCCGTGGCCAGCAGCACCTTCAGCGCCTCGGCCCCCACGCTGCCGCCGACGAGCCGCGCCGACGTTTCGCCGAATTGCTTGATTTGGTACGGGCTGCGATTATCGACCTGGGTCACGTCGCCGGCCATGCCCGGCACGAACACGACGATCGCCTCTTCGCCCAACAGTCCGCGAATCGTCTTCTCTATGTAATAAATATAGTCGGCCGAAATACCGCCGGGGCCGGTCGTGGCGTGGCAGCAGAAGTTGACGATGCAGCCGAGAAACTTACCTTCGGCATTCCAAGCGCCGACAACGCCCACTTGCGGGTCGGTCGGACCGGCGACGTCGATGATGTCGGGATTGCCCTGGCCAGGGTGCGTCATCGTCAGTCCGCCCGCCATGCGAAAGCGTCGATTGAAGGCCACCTGCTCCGCCAGCCCATAGCCTACGGCGCAGCGCGCTGCGGCCCGCCGGGCATCGGCCTCGACCACGGCCTCGACGAGCCCTTGCTCGACGCGGCGCAGATAGGCGGCGTCGGCCATCGAAGATTTTTCATAGGCCAACGACTTCACCAGGTCCGAGGCATGATCGAACTCGCCGGGCAAGATCATGCCGGTCGGGCCTGCCGAGTGCGAATGCGAGGCCGCGATCATGATCGCCTCGGGCGCGATGCCACACTTTTCGTGGATGGCCTGCCGTGCCGCGGCCACGGTCTGACCGCGAATCAATAGCGCGTCTAATCCGACGATGGCCACGCGCGTGGTCCCGTCATCGAACACGCTGGCGCGCACTTTGCACGCGTCATGCTTGGTTTTATGAAAAGCCTTGCCGTATCCGCCCGGCTGCTCCATGCCAATGTCCGGCGTAATGTCGCGTTCGGCGAAGCCGGCTTTGAACGCCGCGGCCGGCTGGCCGTGGGCAATCGACGCGCAAGACAACGCAAGCATACAGCAAACGACAACTTGCTTGATCATGAGAACACCTCGGATTGTCATCGGTAAATACTCTTCGCGCCACGGTCGGCGAGGCAGTTCGCGGGTAGACGGTTTTCAATTTCGCAGCGGATCGCGCACATTCTCTCCCTTGAGATACGACAGCAGATCCGCCAGATCTTGCCGGGTCATGGCTTTTTCGATCTCCTGGGGCATCAGCGAAAGCTTGCTTGACTCCAGCCGCTCGATGTCTTCACGCAGCACGGTCTCTTCCTTACCGAGCGCTTGCCGCAGCGTGATGCTGTTTTCCGTATCGCTGGCTACGAGCCCCGTGAGCGTGCGCCCGTCTTTGGTTTCCACGACATAGGCCGAGAAGCCGCGCGTGATTTCGAACTCGGGGATCAGAATGTGTAACAACAGTGCTTCTTTCGGCTGGTTGCGGACGCCGAATAGATCGGGCCCGACGGCAAATCCATCGCGATCCAGCCGATGGCAGTTGGCGCAATGCTTTTTGAACACGGCCCGGCCTGCCTCGGAATCTGCCGTTAAGGCGAGTACCGCTTTGGAATCCTCGTACGCTTTGCCGCGATCGGTCCCTTGCGACGTGCCGAAGGCGCGTAAGGCGCGTTCGCGCAGCGCCGGGTCGGCGTGCTCGGTCAGTTGGCGGCGGCGCAACGAATCGATGGCGCCTGGCGGGACCGTGCCCGACTCGATCGCAGCCATCAGCCCCGGCAAATGTTGCTTGCCCGACAGCATAGCCGACAATACTTCTTCGCGCAGCGCGGGCGAGTAGCTGGGAAAGCGCTCGGCCGCGAGCAACGCCGCCGCGATCCGCTCGTCCTGCATGCCGGCCAAGGCGCGGATCGCCCGGGCTTGCACGTCTGCCGGTTGCGCCGGCTCGACAAGCGCCAGCAGCGGCTCGCCCACCGTCAGGTAGTCGGCATGGGCCAGTAGCGCGAGCGCCACCAAACGATGTTCTATTTCGCAGGCGGAGTCGCCGGACGTCTGCAACGCGGAGTGAATCAGGGCATCGAGTTTGTCGCGCGTGCCGCGTAGCTCATTCGCGTCGCCGCGCAGTGCGGCGTACAGCACGGAGCCGCCGTCTGGATCTGCACCGCGGCTGCGCAGCGCGTCGGCAAAGCCAGCCAGCAACGACGCGCGGCAATCCGCTTTTGTGCTGGCATTGACCATCTGGGCGATGAGCGCGGACCAGCTTGTGCCGGGCTGACCCGCACCGAGCATTCGTCCGACTTCCGCGTACAGCGAGATGACGCCCGCACCGTTTGCATCGGTTTTTGACAGTAACTCTTGCAAGAACGTCTCGTCTTGACCCGCGATCGAACTGAGCACGGCCGCCCGCAACCACCGATCCTCGGCATCGCGGACAGCTAACTTGGCCAGCGGCGCGATCGGTCGTCGGTCCTTCAATCCTCCCACGGTGAGCGCCCATTGAAAGCGAACTCGCGCTTCGGCGTCTTCTCCCAATGGCAATAGCGCCTCGACCAGCGCGGGCGAACGCGCCAGGCGCGGTTCGGCCACTAGCAAGGCCTGCTCGCGCACCGCCGCCAGGGGGTGACGTAAGCAGGTCACCAACATCTCGTCGGACAGGTTAGCCGGTTCGGCCGACCACAAAAGCGTCACCGCCACGGCCGCATCGTGCGCACTGCCCGGCACAGGGGCCGGGTGGCTCAACGTCGAGAGGTCGACCTGCTGCTGGTCGCCGGGCAATCCTTGATGGTTGCGCTGGCGATCGCGCGCTGCCAGCCGCGCGCGCCACCAGGTATCGCGGTGCCAGCCATCATCGCTTGTAGGTATGGCCGGCTGCCGGCGGCGCTCGGCAAGCTGCGGCGCGTCGAGCGTGTCGCTCACCACGCGCCAAATGCGCCCCATGCCGCGGCCGCTGTCGAAATCGGTTTGCTTGCGGATTTCGGCCGGCAAATAGTCTGGGTGTTCGATCGTCTTGCGGTACATGTCGCAGATGTACAGCCCGCCGTCGGGTCCGGCCGTTAGGAATACGGGCCGGCACCAATTGTCGCTGCTGGCCAGGAATTCTTCACCGTCGTGCATCGCACGGGCGGCAAATGTCGCTCCTTGCGGTGTCAGACGATCGAAATGCACCAGATTGCCAGTGGGATCGCAGGAAAAAGCTCCGCCGCGATATGCCACCGGCAAACTGTTCCCGCGCCACACGAAGACGCTGCAGGCCGCCGTAAATGTTCCGCCATGCGAGTCGGCGGTCGTCACGTTGGCGCTGATCGGAAACAAGCGCGCGGCGCGGCCATGCCCGGCCAAAGGCTCCGAGGCCAGATCGGCCGGACAATCTTGCACCGTCTCGGAAAAGGCCAAGTGTGGGTTGCGCCGCAGGTACTTACTGGCCAACACCACGTGCTGCACCTGCACCCGGTTGTAGCAGATGAAGCGGTGGCCGAAGTCGTCGAAGCACAACCCGAATTGTCCGCCGCCATCGCACGTTTCGTAAGCGCTCAGGTCGGGCCGAAAACGAAAATCGGTCCGGCCGAATTTCAGCGGCGGACGCTCTGCGTGCGCAGGGCACGTGACTTCGCCCCCTGTCAAGCCGCTGGTGACATAGATCCAGCCATCGAGCGATAGCGTGGGGTGGCTGACACGCAACTGCGTGCTCCCCTTGGTCGAGAATCCGGTAAACCACACACGGCGCTCGTCGGCCCGGCCGTCGCCGTCGGTATCGCACAAGAATAAAATGTCGGGCGCGCAGGTGACGATCAGCCCGCCGTCGTAGGCCATAACTCCATTGGGAAAGGTCAGCCCGTCGGCGAAAGTCGTGCGCTTCTCGAATCGTCCATCGCCATCGACATCTTCGAGTAACGAGATGCGTCCGACGGGGGGCTCGCCGGCGGCGGGGCCGTTGGGGTATCCACGATTTTCGGCGACAAACATGCGGCCGCGCTCGTCGAACGTTATCGCCACCGGGCTATCGACCAGCGGTTCAGCCGCCACCAGTTCGACGCGCAAGCCCGGCGCAATCGCAAACGCTTTCACGGCCTCTTCCGGCGCGAGGGGCCCGTCCAACAATGCCGGTGGCGTTGCGGCCGCGGTAGCCACGAGCGCGCACGTCGCCAGCACGAACGCGACGACCACGCTCACCATACAGCAGCTGCACTCTTTCGATGTTCGCAGTGGGCCGTGCATGGCAAAATCGCGTCTCTGGAAAACCTTCGCGCGGCAATGAAAACGCCGGCGCCGAAGGGCGGCAGCGTTTGACTGTCGTTCAATTCCGGCTCGTGCGGCGTGTGCAGGTATTGTACACAGCCTGCCGTGGGGTGTGCCGCACCGAGGTCGGCTGTGCCTGGGCCCGCAAATGACTATGATTTGGCATGCCCCGCGTTTGTGTCTGAAGCTTGTCATTTATACCGCCGTAATCGCGTAGGAACCGCACGATTCCCCATGAACGTTACACCCCTGGACCTGAGCAAGTTGAAGGTCTTTCCGCTCAGCGAGCGGCATCATCTGACCCGGGCCGAAGAGATCCTCATCGATCCGGACGCGCCCCCTAAACCGATCACGCCCGAGAACGCGGCGCGGATCGCCGAGTGTGCGGCCAAGATTCTCGCAGCGCAAAAGCGCGATGCGGCGATTATGTTGATCTACGGCGCGCACCTGCTGCGCAACGGCACGGCGCAGATTCTGGAACGCATGATGGCGCGCGGCTGGCTCACCCACCTGGCCACGAACGGGGCCGGCACGATACACGATTGGGAATACAGTTGGTTCGGCGCCTCGACCGAGAGTGTCGAAATGAACGTCGCCACGGGCACCTTCGGCACCTGGCATGAAACGGCCACGAACATTCACCGCGCGCTGATGGCGGGCGCCTTGGATGGGTTAGGCTACGGCCGCGCGTTGGGACGCTTGATCCACGAAGATGGCGTCACGCTCCCCAGCACCGACGAACTGACGGCCGCGATCGCGGCCGAGCCCGCGCATCCGCTAACAGCCGCGCGGGCGGACCTGCTGCGCGCCATGCGCGCGCAAGGCTGGGCCGCCGGCCGCACCGAGATTACGCATCGTTGGAAGCACGCCTCGATCATCGCCCAGGCCTATGGCCACGGCATACCGCTCACGGTCCACCCGGGGATCGGCTACGACATCATCGCGAACCATCCGGTGTTTAGCGGCTCGGCGATCGGCCGCGGGGCCGAGGCCGATTTCAAGTTGTTCGCCGGCTCGGTCGAACAGCTCGACGGCGGCGTCGTGCTGTCGGTGGGCTCGGCCATCATGGGCCCGCAAGTATTCGAGAAGTGCGTCAGCTGCGTTAATAATTTGCGAGTGCAAAGCGGCCGTCCGATCCTGCACGATCACACCACATTCGTGGTCGACATCCAGGATGGCGGCGGCTGGGACTGGACCTCGGGCGAACCTCCCAAATCGAATCCGGCCTACTACCTGCGGTTCTGCAAAAGCTACTCCCGCATGGGAGGCAGCATGCATTACCTGCAATGCGACAACGCGGCCTTCATCCACAATCTGTACCACGCGCTGTTGGCACACGGTTAGATGGCGGGCATGCCGTCGGGCCGGCTCCACCAAGGATTAAAACTCCAAGCAGTGCAAAGAAAGGCGCTCTCATCACGAAGAGCTTTGCTCGCGTCGGCGGAGGTAGTGGATTGGCCATCTTCGGATTCTTCAGCGCCGAACAAAAAGGTCCGCGAAATCCCGGGGCCACGGTCTCCACCACCCCCCAAAACCCCACTGATTGAACCCCCTTCGGCCGTAGGGCATAATGCTGGTCTCTTCCGGGAAATTGGGGGCCTCGTCCTGGTGCGGCACAGTAGCGATCATCAATTCATGCGGGCCTAGGCGGAGATAAGCATGCTGGTTAATCGCGTTCGGGCGCAAACGTTTTTGTTTCTGTCGGCATTCTTGCTGGTGGCTGCCTCGACCGAAATCCTGCACGCGGCCGAACCGGCCGTCGGACACGGCGCCACAGATGGCCAGTGGCTGTGCTACGGCGGCGACGGCGCGAGCACGAAATACTCGTCGCTCGACCAGATCAACCAAGGCAATGCCAGCAGTCTGAAGGTGGCCTGGACTTGGGATTCGCCCGACCTGCCCCTGCAAAAAGAAAATCGCTCGCTCGGCTCGTTTGCGTACGAGACGACGCCGCTGGCGGTGGGCACGACATTATATATAAGCACGTCGCTTGCGCAGGTCGCGGCGGTCGATGGCCGTACCGGCAAAACGATCTGGGTGTTCAATCCCGAAGTCTACAAGGCCGGACGCCCGACGAACCTGGGCTACGTCCATCGCGGCGTGGCCTATTGGCGCGGCGACGGCGAAGAGCGCCTGTATCTGGCCGGCCACGACGCCTATCTGTACGCGATCGACGCCAAAACCGGCAAGTTGGTCAGCAGCTTTGGTGACGCCGGCCGCGTGAACCTGGCCGCGGCCATCCCACTGGCCGTCAACGCGCGCAACTACACCATGACCTCGCCGCCGGTGATCTGCCGCGACACTGTGGTCGTGGGTTCGTCGATCTCGGACGGACCGCAATTCAAAGAAGCCCCCCGCGGCGATGTACAAGCGTTCGACGTCCGCACGGGCAAGCCGGCCTGGATCTTTCACGCTATTCCCCAGCCGGGGGAATACGGCAACGAAACCTGGGAAGACGAATCCTGGAAATACACCGGCAATGCCAACGTCTGGACGCTGATGAGCGTCGACGAAGAATTGGGCTACGTCTATCTGCCCATGAGCACGCCCACCAACGACTGGTACGGCGGGCATCGCTTGGGCGACGGGCTATTTGCCGAGGCGCTGGTCTGCGTCGAAGCCAAGACCGGCAAGCGCGTGTGGCATTATCAAACCGTGCATCATGGGCTGTGGGACTACGACCTGCCCGGCGCGCCGGTGCTGTGCGACATCAAGGTCGATGGCAAGCCGATCAAGGCCGTGGCGCAGATCACCAAGTCCGGCTTCACATTTGTATTCGATCGTGCGACCGGCAAATCGGTGTGGCCGATCGAAGAGCGCCCTGTGCCCCCCTCGACAGTGCCAGGCGAGCGAGCCTCGCCGACGCAACCCTTTCCGACCAAGCCGGCTACGTACGAGCGGCAGGGGTCGACGGAAGACAATCTTGTCGATTTCACGCCCGAGCTGCGTGCCGAGGCGAAAGCGATCCTCGACGAATACGATCACGGCCCGCTGTTCACGCCCCCGACCGAGCGCGGCACGATCAACTTGCCCGGCTGGGCCGGCGGAGCCAATTGGTGGGGAGCGGCCTTTGATCCTGACACGGGTTTGTTCTACATCCCTTCGATTACTTCGCCGATCGTCGTCAAGCTGAACGAGCCTGACGCCGCGCGATCGAACCTGCGTTATGTGCGCGGCGGCCCGGCCTTGGGGGGCGGACTCGACGGCCCGCGCGGCCTTCCGTTGTTCAAGCCTCCGTACGGGCGCATCACGGCGATCGACTTGAACAGCGGCGAGCACGCCTGGATGATTCCACACGGCGATGGCCCGCGCGTGAAGATCAGCGAGATGGTCGGTCACGACGTGGGTCCCCTGGGGGGTGGCGGCGGCGGACCGCTGCTCACCAAGACGCTGCTATTTGTCGGGCAGGGGGCTTCGGGTCGCGGCGGACGTGGCGGCGGGGGTGCCCATTTAATTCGCGCCTACGATAAGGGAACTGGCAAGGTGATCGCCGAGGTCGCTCTACCAGGCTCGCCCAGCGGCACGCCGATGACCTATCTGGCCGATGGCAAGCAATACATCGCGCTGGCGACGAACAACGGACAAATCGTCGCGATCAGCCTGCCCTAAAAAATCGAACCGCAAGAGAGAGAGGAAGATGCCATCATGCGATTGATCCATAGCCTGCTCCCTGCCGCATTGGTTCTGGGCGCCGTCAGCACGGCGCACGCCCAGCTGCCGGCCGACTCGGTGATGCTCGACAAGGTCAAGATATCTGAAAAACAGAAGTCGACCGATCTGTGCCCTGTGTACCTGGTGGCGTCGGATCCGAAGCTACCCACCTGGGAATACAAGGGCGTGAAGTATCGCGGCAGCAAGCCCGACGCGCAGGAGAAGTTTCTCAAGGAGCCAGAGAAATATGCCAAGGCTGCGGCGAAGCAGCGCTATGTGAATAACTTTATGCAAGCCATGAGCCCGGTCTGGTGCCCCGTCACCGACGAGGTGACGCCGGGAGGCATGACGCAATGGAAAAAGCTCGGCTTCACGTTCGAAAGCTGCTGCGCCTTCTGCGACGAGAACGTCTCGGACGATGACTTCCCCGAGGCGGTGAAAAAGCTCAAGGCCCGCGCCGAAAAAAGCTACGAGTTGACCGGCGGCAAATACACCGAAGGCGCCAAGAGCCCGGTGGAAGGGGCCATCAAAAAGCCGGCCTAATCGCAGTACGATTTACGCCCGGGGCATCGTACATGACTGCGTACATTACTGCGCGGGGTGCCAACCCTGCACGGGCGCACGGGTGCCATGTCCACGCGAAGTGTGGACTTGCGAAGTGCAGTTGGAAGTCAAAGGTATGCCCACAACGGCGTAGGCATGGCGCCCGGCCATTTGAGCCTCACAGTGACTCCGTGAGAACATGCCTTTGAATGGCGTTGTAACGATACGTCGATGCCCCGTCCTTCGTGATCGGAAAGAGCGCGTATAGCTGTTCTAACACGACTCAGAGAATGTAGTCTTCTCTTCACTACTGCGTACAACGCGAGGGAATAAAAGCCGATGAATTCACGAGCAGCCGTCAGCCGCGTGCTCATCACATCCGCCGCCTATGTGCTGATATTCGGATCGCCGGTCGGCGCGATTCAGACTGTCGTCGATGATGCCCGCGGATTTACTTTGACGCTACCTGATGATTTTGTCGCGAACCCTAAACTTGTGGGTGCCGCTCCCAACATCATACACGGATTTGTCCTTGGCGACCCAACCGATGACAAGCTGGACATCGTCCTGCTTATTGAGAAGATGGGCGGCACAATCAGCCGCGAACCTCTTACACTAGAAGATCTGCCGCCCGATTTTCGCGGTCGGTTGTTCAAGACTCAATGGCAGGGGTTCGCCGTTGACGCCTTTGAGATCCCAGAGGCCATCGACCAAACTCGCGCGGTTACATACAACGTTCAACTCCCTTTAAAACGTGCCGCGATTCAAGTGAAGCTTTTCGGGCCGGCCGATCGCGAGTCGGAGCTACAATCATTGCTCGCCACGATACTCTCGGGACTCAAAGGCGAGTCAAACTGGTTGCAATCGGCCGTACCCACGTTGCCGATCACTTCATCGCAGACTTATCGCGTCATTTTGTTGGCATTTGCTGTCATCTTCATTTTGACGGGCATCGTTTTACTATGGCTAGTTTCTCGCAAAGCCCCAAAGGGTGCCGTACTTGTGGTGGCTGTCGTTATATACTGCGGCGGACTGGCGCTTGCCGGTAGCCGTGTCCGTGAAGTCGTCATGTTGAAAGGGGCCCTTACAATGCTGGGCTTTATTGGGGGTGTAATGGGCGTCGTTGACCTTCTTCGGAAGCGCAAACCACCCGCCAAGGACGCCGGGTAACTATGCGATATACCGACCACGTACAAGAGAGAGTCCAGATTCGCGTCTCCCGTACGTGATGCTTTAATACGTCAGACGCAATTGACCTGGGGTAGCGGGCGCCGTCGTATTCAAGCACGGCATGACGACCGTCCATCGGGAAATGCAACCTTGCTTCGACATTCGAGGACTGCGGCGCGCGCCCCTGATTGCGGCGGGAACGTCTCGGACGATGACTTTCCCGACGCGGTGAAAAAAACTCGAAGCCCGCGCAGACAAAGCTGCGAGCTGACCGGCGGCAAATACACCGAAGGCGCCAAGAGCCCGGTGGAAGGGGCGATCAAGAAGCCGGCCTAATCGCAGTGCGATTTATGCCCGGAGCGTCGTGCATTCCTGCGCGGGGTGCCATCCCTGCACGGGTGCCATGTCCACGCGAAGTGTGGGCATGCGAAGTGCAATGAGACGTCAAGGCATGCCCACGCTGGCGTGGGCATGGCACCCGAACGAGCGACCTCCATCGGTTTTTATCTAACGCGCCATTCCGTATCACGGCACGTCGGCTGTTTCGCTGCCGGCGCAGGTTGACACGCCGCGCCAGACGGTTGGATCAACTGTGTTCGCGGCGAACCGTGTGCTGCCGTCGCAGAACAGCACGTTTACGCCCGACGGATGGTTGCTGCGGGCCGCCATGAAGCCCTTCTGCTGCGGCTGGTTCATGCAGTCCCATTGCGTGGTGTTGGGAATGTAGAAGTGGTTGTAGAGCGTGTTGCCGTAATTTCCCAGAATCCACTTCGCGCTACGCTGGCTGTACCAATCCCCGGTGCCTAACGAGGCACACGTCGCAACGCTGGCATCGATGCCATTGCCTAACTCCAGGATGTACAGGCCGGAATCGCCCGCGGAGAGCGAGGTCACAGTCAGGCCCGTCCCCAGCGTGCGCTCGCTGAACCCGGCCGTGTGCGAGGAGCCGTCGACGAGGTCGGAAAACTTCACGGCAGACGTCAAATAGAACACGCCGTCGGACTGCACGAGAGTTCCATTAACGACGGTGCCGCTACCGGTATTGGCCACGTAGTTGGTGCCGCCATAGGTCGACTCGGGCACGCGGCCGGCTGCCGGATCGGTGGGGCATTGCAACACCGGCACCGTCGAGATCGCGGCCGCATTGTTCGTGGCGCCGCTGTAGGAAATGCCCGCGATAGCCAGAGGCGTGGGGGCAGCCGTGAAATCGAGCTCGGCATACAGCCCGCTCTGTTCTACGAAGGGAAGCAGGTAGGCCTGCGGCGAGAAGACCGTCGGCGGCGGTCCACCGCGCCCCGGAGGAAATCGGCCGTTGGTGTCGTGGAACTGGTGCAGCGCCAATCCCAACTGCTTCAGATTGTTGGCGCAGGCCGACCGGCGGCTGGCCTCGCGGGCACTCTGCACTGCCGGCAACAGCAGGCTGATCAAGACGCCGATAATGGCGATGACCACTAGCAATTCGACGAGCGTAAACCCCGCCGAGGCAATCTCGGCTGCACGGCACTTCCGCTGCCGGCAGGCGCATGGCAGCAACGACCTTGTAGCTCGCCGTGCTGCCTTCATGTCTTTTACCCGAACGCTCTGGGAAGCCCTTGGTCAGGGCGCGTCCCGCTCTGGGCCGCCCCCGTCATTGTAGGCTGGGCAAAACAGGGGGCACAAAGCGCAAACCGTGACGCACGACTGACCTTGACACAATCGGCCGTTGGCCTTCTCATGCTCCGCCACGACCGGACCACCCGGTCGCAGCATGCTATCGCGACCAGCGGTATCAACGGAACCGTATACGCCTCGGTGATTTATGTCGTCCGCGCGGAAGTCGTCCCTTACCCGTGTCGTGGATCTGCCCCTATTGATCGGGGCCACGCTGACGATCAGCTTTTATATATTCGTGCATCAGCCGGCGATGCACGACACGTTGCTGCATCGTTACACGACGCACCATGCCGTCGAATACGTAATCGTCGCATTCTTCTTTTGGGGCTCGTGCGACGTCATCCTGCGGATTCTGTCGTTCCCGAAGCAATCGCTGGCGCTGCGGCAAGAATGGCTGCCGCCGCGCAAAGGGCGCGAACCGATCTCGAACGTGGCTGTCTTGTACGCCCAAGTGCAAAAGAAGCCGGCCTGGCTGCTGGATACGCGCCTGGGTCAACGACTTACCGAAGCGCTCGCCTACCTCAAGGATCGCGGCTCGGCCGATGAGCTGGCCGACCATTTGAAGTATCTGGCCGACTTGGACGACGAGCGATCGCATAACAATTACGGACTGGTCCGGTTCATCTGCTGGGTCACTCCGGTGTTGGGCTTCTTCGGTACGGTGTTGCACTTTGGATCGGCATTGGGCGGCTTGTCCGTAGACGAAATCGGCGAGCGTCTCCCCACCGTGGTGGGCGAGATGGGGACCGCCTTCAATACGACCACCGTCGCGCTCGCTGCCGCGACGACGATGATGTTCAGTCTGTTCCTTTGCGAAAAGACCGAGCGGGAAATGGTCCGCTCTATCGATCGGCGCGCCGAACGCGAGCTGTTGAATCGGTTCGAGTCGGCCGAGGCCAACATGGGGCCATTCCTGAACGCCATCGAGGCTGCCAGCAATACCATGCTGCGCACGATGGATGAAACCGTCGAGCGGCAGTTGGGAATATGGTCCAGCGCGTTTCACGATCTGCAAGGGCAGGCCGAAGAGCGGCATCAACTACTGACGCACCTCTGGCAGCAGACGATGGAATCGCTGCACAAGCGATTCGAAACCAACGACACTGAACGTGAACGCAAGCTGATGGTGCTCCTCGAGGCGATGGAATCGCAACGCGAGCAACATCGCACCGAAGTCCGCTCGACTGTCGAACAGGTAACGCACTTGCAAACCGACCTGGCCGAGTTGGCCGCGGCCATCACCGAAATCGTGCAAGGCAAGGGAGAGCTGATCAAGCTCGAATCCAGCCTGGCCGACAACCTGCGATTGCTGCGCGAGACGGGCCAAATCGATCAGGCGCTGCACGGCCTCACAGCCGCTATCCACCTGATGACGGCCCGTTATCAGCCCAACGCTGGTGGTCGCGAGCAGCGGGCCGCCTAACGCGGGGTACGGGGTTATTCCCGCTCGACGATCATCGCCACGGCGTTGCCGCCGCCCAGGCACAACGACGCCAGCCCGCGCTTCAAGCCGCGATCGGCCAGCGCATAGAGAAGCGTCACCAACACCCGTGCGCCGCTCGCGCCGATTGGATGCCCCAGCGCGATCGCGCCGCCGTTGACGTTGGTCTTGTCGGGACTCAGGTCCAACGGCCGCATGCAGGCCAGGCATTGTGCGGCGAAGGCCTCGTTCAATTCGACCAAGTCAATGTCGGCCATCGTCAGGCGAGCCTTGTCGAGCACTTTTTGCATCGCCGTGACTGGCGCGATGAAGATCTCCTTGGGCTTTACGCCGCTGGTGGCCGCGGCCACGATTCGCGCCTTGATCGGCGCGTGGCATTGCCGTGCCATCTCGGCACTGGCCACAACCAGCGCCGCCGCGCCGTCGCTGATCTGCGAGGCGTTGCCAGCCGTCACCGTGCCATCGCCGCCGAACGAGGGCTTCAACCGGGCGAGCACTTCGAGCGTGGTGTCCGCGCGCGGACCTTCGTCCCGATCGATGCGCACTTCGCCTTTGCGCGAGTTGATTATGACCGGCACGATCTCATCAGTGAGCTTGCCGGCCGCCACGGCCGCGATCGCGCGGGCATGGCTCTCGACGGCGAAACGATCTTGATCCTGCCGGCTGACACCGCGCTCGGCGGCGATGTAGTCGGCCTCGGCCCCCATCGCCACATCCTCGAACGCGCACCATAGCCCGTCGTGCTGCATGGAGTCGAGCGCTTGCTGGCTGCCGAACTTCCAACCCTCTCGGGCGCCGGTCAACAGAAAGGGGGCCCGGGTCATGTTCTCCATGCCGCCGGCCACGATGCAATGGGCATCGCCAGCGCGAATCGCCTGGGCCGCCAGGGCCACCGCCTTCAGCCCCGAGCCGCATACCTTGTTGATCGTTAGCGCGGCCACCGTCGGAGGCAACCCAGCGCCGAGTGCCGCTTGCCTTGCGGGCGCCTGTCCTAACCCGGCCGGCAGAACGCAGCCCATGATGACTTCTTCGATGCGTTCTGGCGAAACGCCGGCGCGGCGAACGGCTTCGGCCACGGCGATGGCGCCGAGCTTAGGCGCCGGCACGCTGGCCAGAGTCCCCAACAGCTTTCCCACCGGCGTGCGACAACCGGCCAATAGATAGGCATCACCCATGGCATGCGTTCCCGAATAAAGAGCTTCTGACGTGTCTATATTGCGACGTGAAAATCTCTCGCGGCAGAGGAAATTATAACGTCGTCGGCCGCGCGCGTCGCCGATGGTCGCCGCCGTCAGTGCAATTCGCTGCCGGCCAATTGTGATGCCCCGGCTCAGGCGATATCATCGGCCCCATATCCAAAGGCCGACTCTGCCGCTGGACACTTCTGTTCGTCTCTCTCGTTCACTTCCGCAGCGAGGAACTCTTTCATGTCTGGCGCCAAACACACCGAGGGCATGCTCAAGCCTGGCTCCTTCGACGGCAAAACCGTCGTCATCACCGGCGGCGGCACCGGCTTGGGACGATCGGTCGGGCAGTACCTGCTGTCGCTAGGAGCGAACCTGGTGATTTGCGGTCGCCGCAAGGACGTCATCGAGAAGACCGCCGCCGAGTTGGCCAGCGAGACGGGGGGTCAGGTGCTGGGCGCGCCGTGCGACGTGCGCGTGCCAGAGCAAGTCGAAGCCTTGCGCAACGCTGCCTACGAACGTTTCGGCTCGGTCGATTGTTTGTTGAACAACGCGGCCGGCAACTTCATCTGTCCGACCGAAAGACTTTCGTACAACGCCGTGAACACGGTTGTCGATATCGTGCTCAAGGGGACCTACAACTGCACGCTGGCCTTCGGAAAGCGATGGATCGCCGACCGTCAGCCCGGCAGCGTGCTATCGATCGGGACGACGTACGCTTGGACAGGTTCGGGCTATGTGCTGCCTTCGGCGATGGGCAAAGCTGGCGCGCTGATCATGACACGTTCGCTGGCTGCCGAGTGGGGTAAATACGGCATCCGCCTGAACGTGATCGCCCCGGGGCCATTCCCCACCGAAGGAGCCTGGTCGCGGCTGATGCCGCCGGGCATGGCCAACATGTTCGCCTCGAAGGAGCGGATCCCGTTGGGGCGGCTGGGCGAACATCAAGAGCTTGCGAATCTGGCGGCCTACCTGCTGAGCGACTACAGCGCCTATATCACCGGCACCTGCGTCACGATCGACGGTGGCGAATGGCTGCGCGGCGCCGGCGAATTCAACGTGCTCGATTCCGTAACCGGCGAACAATGGGACGGGCTCCAGGCGGCCATGAAGCCAAAGAAGTAGCCGCCCGGGGAAGAAGTAACCTGTAGGAGATAGCAGCAGGCCCCGCAATGCGTGCTTCGTCGCGCCGCGTGCCCCTCGCGTCAACTTTCGCTGTGAAATCTACGGTTTGTTTTTTCTGCGCCCTGTTCTGCGCCGGCGGAAATCCGTTACGGATTGTTCGAGCGATGAAAGTGAACGTGCCGCCACTGGCCTCCGGTGCGCTGCCAGACGCGCGTCTCTTCCGAGACGGTGGTCACGGGCGATCCGGCCTCGTCCAGCTTTTGCACCAGGCGGACATAGCTCAGCACCGCGGCGTCTTCGCCCAGCAGGCGCACGTGCGGGGTCACCATTGTGGCTTGCGGTACCACCTTGGGCTTGCCGAGCGCAAAGTAAAACTTATGAAAAGGCATCCCCTCGACCAACCGGCCACGGGCCTCGGGCTCGAAGGCCGAGATCGTCGGATCGCACAGCTCGTCGTACGTTTTCCAATCGGCCGAGACAATACTGTCTAGCAGCCGTTGATTGAGCGCGATCAGCTCGGCTTCCACGGCATGCGCACCGGTCGCAGTATGTGATCGTGGGCTAGTCATCCGTGTCTTCTCCAGGGCTAACGGCCGGCAGCAGGCCGAGCGAGGCCAGCTTGGCGCGGCACTCGTCGCGCTCGCGACTGCGTTTGATCGCGGTCCAACTCGGGTCTTGCACGGCCAGAAAATCTTCTTCGGTCGCCACGCCCCGACCAGTCTCGGCCAGCCGCTGCATCAAGCGGCGAATCACCTCGCGGTCGAGCCGCGTGAGGAACGTTCCCTGCAAGCGATAATCGTCGAAGGCTTCCCACACCAGCGGAAATAGCGGTCGCACGATCTGCTCGCCGATGGTGGCAGCATAGCTGCGAATCTCCCACTGGGCGTGCGCGTCCATCCGCAGCGCCAAAAAGTGCAGCAGGTTGTGCAGGTCGACCTTCCAATAGGCCTCGGTATACGTCGACAGCGGCAAATCCTTGCGAGCCTGTTCGCGGGCCACGCCGCGGGCGATCCGTTGCTCGTACACGCGGCGCGCTTCGCGCTGCAGAGCTACCTCTTCGGCAGACAGCTGGGCGCCCAGCGTGACATCGAGCGAGGCGCCGCTCCCCTGGCGATTCGTTTCGGCTTGCGAGCGCCAGGCGTCGGCGGGCGTCTCTTGCGTGGCGTCGATCGCCAGCGAGTAACGCGTCGAGTATTCGTTGACGTTGGCCGTGCGGTGGCGAATCCACTGCCGCCAGGTATCCATCGGCACGCGCACCAGCAGCTTGATCTCGGCCATCTCGAACGGTGTAGAATGGCGATGCCGCATCAAATAGCGAATCAGCCCACGATCGTCCGAGACTTTGCGCGTTCCCTCGCCATAGCTGACCCGCGCGGCCTGTACGACGGACTGGTCGTCCCCCATCACGTCCACCAGGCAGACGAACCCGTCGTCCAGGACCTGGAACTTCTTCCAGCGCAGTTCGTCGACTTGAGTGGCGTTGGTCGGCATGGAGGATATCGGCTGTGGTCCGTATTCAGTACGCGGTACTCGTGGCAGGAAATCGGTCGGAAAACTGGGAAAGGCCCCTGGCCGCCCGGCTCACCCCGAACATTCCCCGCAACGCGGGCCCCGGGAGAAAGTCGCCATTCTAGCGGCTGGCGAAAAAATCGACAGGGCCGGCCCCGGGCCCGCGGATGGCGCGATTTTCGGCTTCGGCGCGGTGAATTGTTGTTGCGAAACAGCTCGATCCCTCTTCGCCTCGCCCATGGCACGGTGGCGGCACTATTTGGCAAACGCCGACTCTGCGTGGGCTGCGTAAGGCACCTGTGCCAGCAGCCGGCGTGCCAGCAGTTGAAACTGGCGGCTTCTGGCAATGTTTAACGCTTTGTCGAATGTTTCTGTTGCCCGGCTGCCGAATGGTATGTCAGTCGAAAATCCAACGTACCGCAGGCCGCGCCGGCATATTGCTGACACGCGCCGCGGCCGACCATTGAGGGTCACGACCATGAGACACGTTCTGCTATCGGCTGTGGGCATTTCTGCGCTTGCCTTGGGCAGCTTGGCTGGCACGGCCCACGCTCAGGCCAGCCGGCCGTTCGACGACTACACGCCACCGTCGTCGGTCAGCCCGTACCTGAATCTGGTCAACAACAACAATGGCACCTCGAACAACAATTCCAGCGCGAACTTGTTTCTGAACTACCAACTGATGGTCAAGCCGCAACTGGAACAGCGCCAATTCAACCGGCAATCGACGGCGGCCATCCGCCAGATGCAATATCAGCAACAGCACGCCAGCCTGGTGAAATCGTCGGGCAACACGGATTCCGGCAAGAAGCTCCGCGCCACAGGCCACGCGGCCACGCGCGTGAACTATTCGCACTTCTACCCAACCATGAATCGCGAAGCACCGCGATAGGGCAGCCTGAAGTTGCTCGCCAGAACAGGGCGGTTAGGGTGCCATGCCCACGCACGAGCGTGGGCATGTCCGCGCGCGAATAACATTTCACGCGCGACACGGGTAGCATTCGCCAGCCTGCGCGATGATCACGACTCTTCCGGCGGCAACAACTGCAGCGAGAAGCATTTGCCGACGTCGGCAAATCCTTCGCGGGCGTAGAATCGATAGGCCCGCTGGCGGTGATAGTGCGATTCCAAGACTAATCGGTGGCAGCCTCGCTCGCGCGCCAGTTCCACGGCGCACCCCATCAGGGCCTGGGCCGCTCCGCCGCCATGTTCCTTTTCGACCACGATAAAGTCGGGGATCCAGGCTTCGGGCACCGGCTGACTTAGCCGCTGGCGAAAGTGCAACGACAGCATCCCGATCGGTTGGCCGTTGCGCTCGGCAATCAGGCTGGCGGTGTCGGCAGCGGAAACATGTTGTTCGAACGTACGACGCACCTGCTCGCGCGTTTGCGGGGTGACGGCTGGACGTCCTAACTCGGCCAGCAAGGCGCAGGCGGTGGCAAAGTCATCCGCGACCAGCGGCCGGACAATGATGGCGGCGTTGCCCTGCGGCGTTACGGAGGAATCCGTCATTACAGCGCTGACTCCAGTATCTCCATCAGATCATTCAGCGTGACCGCGCGCGGGTTGACCCGCAAGATGCGCTTGATGGCCAGTGTCTTCTCGGCCAGCACCGGCAATTGCGCGGCCGTGACATTTAGCTCGCTGAGTCGCGCGGGAATGCCGATCGCACGCTTCAATTGTTCGACACGCTCGATCGCCGCGTGCGCCGCCTGGGCGTCGCTTTGGCCGCTGGTATCAACGCCCAGAAATTCGGCCACCTGCGCCAGTTCGGCCTCGCGCTCGCGCAAATTAAACCGCATCACGTACGGCAAAAACAAGCCATTGCCGGCGCCGTGCGAGCAATGCGTCAGCCCGCCCAGCGGATATTCCAGCGCATGGACCAGGGCCACGCCGACGTTCGAAAACGCCAGCCCGGCCAGCGTTGCGCCCAAAGCCATGGCCTCGCGGGCCTGTTCGTCCGTGGGCACGGCGACGGCGCGCTCGAGGTTCTTGCCGATCAGGCGGATGGCCTTTTCGGCCAGTGCATCGGCCAGTGGATGCCGTCCCTGATAGACCGTCTTCTCGCCGTAAGCCAAAGGAAACTGGCTATTGTCGACTGCCGTGTAGGCCTCGATCGCGTGCGTCAGCGCATCGATGCCGCTATCGGCGGTCACCTTGGCAGGGCAGGAAAGCGTCAGCAGCGGATCGACAATTGCCAAACGTGGCCGCAGATGATTGCTGAGAATGCCGACCTTGACCTCGGCCTGTCGATCCGTGAGCACGCACGACGCGCTCACTTCGCTGCCGGTGCCGGCTGTCGTCGGCACGCACACCAGAGGAAGCACCGGGCCCGACAGGCTGTCGTCGCCAAAGTAATCGCGTGGCGTACCACCATGCGCGAGCACCGTGGCCGTGATCTTGGCAAGATCCATATTGCTGCCGCCGCCCAGACCGAGCACGGCGTCGGGGCGCAGGCCTCGCCCGTACGCGATCGCGCGCTCGGCAGCTTCTAAACTGGGCTCGGCCTCGCCGCCGGCAAACCAAGGAGCGTCGATTCCTTCGGCCACCAGCGACACGGCCACCGAATCGGTTATCCCCGCATCGATCAAATGCTGGTCGGTAACGATCATCACGCGCCGCACGCCCAAACGGGACACCAACCGTCCGGCACGCGCAAGCGCGCCGCGTCCGAAGACTAACTGACCGGCGGAATGAAAAGTCCAGATGTCGGGCATGGGGGCGTCGTCAGGGGTGGCCGGTAGTCAGTAATTAGGGGTTGTCACGAATCCCGCTCTCTGCCATGGAGGGGTTCGGGGAGGGTCGAAACGGCCCAGAGCCTTTCACCCCTCACCCAACCTCGCCCCTAAGGAGAAAGGGTTTCACCTTTGAGACCTTTGAACGTTTCTAGACATTGCCCCCTTAAACATTCGTGATTCTAGTCAGAAGCTCGTGCCGAATCGGCGGCAGAACCACGCGCATTTCTGCCCCCGTTCGACATCAGGTCAGATCAGTGTACTCGCGGCGTTGAAAGACAACTAGCGCGACTAGCAAACCTCCCACCGCAATCCCAAACAGAGCGCCGGCGCTGGCCGCGGCCGAGATCGGCTCGAACCATTGCGGGTCGGGGCGTTCGAGTCCGGCCGGAACGCCGGCGGCGTACATCATCGATCGTCCGTAATAGTTGATCGCCACCCGTTTCACGATGCCGGGCATGTTGCCCAGCAGCAGTTCCATGAACAGCGAATAGATCAGCGCGATAATGGTCGAATGGCGAAACGATACGGCAAAGAAATGGAATAAACTGACGTAGGCGATCGTCATGTAGAAAATAGCCGGCAAATACAGGTTGTACGCTTCTTGCCCAATCGCGCCCCCCAAGCGGCAATAGAGGTAAAACGCCCCCATCACCAGCCCCAGCACCAGCGGCAATGTGGCGAAGAACTTGGCGATAAAAATCAGCGGCCGCGGCACGGGCCGGATCAAAAGGAACAGCAGCGTGCGGTCTTCGCGATCGCCGCCGATGCTGGCCGTGCCATAGGCCACGGCACAAATCGGCACGACGAACGACGCGAAGACGAACATCAAGAACAGGCTGAACCCGTTGAACGACTCGAAGGAGTTCGCCTGCTTCCAGAATTGCCGCCGCAACAAGAACAGGGTGCAGGCCGATAATGGCAGCAGCACCATCAACGTATTGCCCGACCAGAGCAAACGCCGGAACGACAGCCACAGCAAAGTAGTCCACGCGCGAAGCAGGCTCATCGATTCCCCTGCTGCAGATAATTGAAGACCGCATCGGCGCCGCCGTCGAGCGTTTGCATTTTGTCGATTTCGAAGGAGTGTTGCGCCACGAGGTCGTTGAAGCGGGCAAAGAAGCGGTTCGGATTCCGCGTGCGAACGATCAAGCTGTCGCTGCGCAGCTCGACGCCGCGCACTTCGGGCTCGGTCACCAGCAGCGCCGCCAGTTGCCGCGCCTGCGACGAGCCGATTTCGACCGTCAGCGGCCGATCTTCCAACAGCGCCCTGATCTCGGGAAGCGTGCCCGAGGCCACGATCCGGCCACGTGCGATGATCAACACGGAATCGGTCAGCGTCTCGGTTTCGGCCAGGATGTGGCTAGAGACCAGGATCGTCTTCCCTTTTTCACCTTGCGCGACCAGCAGGCGGCTGATCTCGCGGCGACCGCCAGGATCGATCCCACTGAGCGGTTCGTCCAATAGCAGAATCGGCGGATCGTTGATCAACGCCTGTCCCAGCTTGACCCGCTGCCGCATTCCGTGACTGCAACCTGCCAGCCGGCGGCCGGCGCGATCGGCCATGCCCACTTCTTCGATCACCTCGGCCGTGCGCGTGCGGGCCACCGAGCGCGACAGTCCATACAGCCGCGCCATCACGTAGATGAACTCACGGCAGGTCATCTCTTCGTAGAAGCTGTTGACGTCGGGGCTGTAGCCAAAATGCCGTTTGGCCTCGGTGCTCCAGGCGCGATGGTCGCCAATGCGCACGTCTCCCTGGCTGGGGCGCAACTGGCCGCTGGCCAGCTTCATCAACGTCGACTTGCCGGCGCCGTTGGCGCCGAACAATCCGGTGATGCCCGGGCCGATGCGGCAACTAATGTTATTAACACCAATCACCGGCCCGTAGAACTTCGTGACGTGATCGAAAGTGAGGAACATGGTTGGTGCGCTGTGTTACTCCACAATGTCGATTGCGCGCACCCGGTGAACCAGCGCCACCAGGCACACCAGGCACACGGCCGTCAGGATCAGCGCCGCCCAGGCGGCCATATGGAACTCCAGGTCGTCGCGAAACACGCCGAAGCAGAGCTTGCCCAACAGGCGAATGTCGGTCCAGGGGTCGACCAGCGCCCAGAAGTCGTTATCGGTCGCTTCGCGCATATAGCTGCCCAAGCGGCCCAGCATGACGAACAACGTCGACCAGGTGATGGCGATCGGCGCCATGCGTTGCAGGTAGGCCGAAATCGTCACCAGCGGAATGCTCAACACCACGCAGAATGCCGCGCCGTAGGCCAAGACCGAGGGAACGATGTCCCAATTGGTCGTCCAGTAGCCGGTCGACGGCGTGAACATGCCGAATTCAACGAAAAGAATCAGCGCCGGCACCGTGGTCAGCAATGACACGATCACGCTGATCGCCAACAGCTTGCCGACGATGTAATGCCGACGATCGACACGGCGCGATAAATAAAACGGCAGCGATTTCATGCGAAAATCGGCCCCCACCAGCAAACTGCCGGAAAAGGCCAGAAGAATCATCACCACGATACTCTGCTGTTGCATGAACTTGATGTAGCCGTTTTCCTCGTTCCCTTCGGCCGTGGGGGTGAAGCCGAACCATTCAAACATGTCGCGCTGCGCCTCGCGCGGCAGGCGCGCCTGGGTCAGGACATAGATGATTACCCAAAACAACAGGAACTGAAACACGCCCAGCGCGATGACCAGCCAATACGACTTGCGTCGAAAGACCTGCAACAGCGCCACGCGCACGATCGACAGCGTGGCCCACCAGGGAGAATGCAGCTTCCCTTCCCAGCCGTAGTAGTGTGCATTATCAATGCCCATGGCGCGGCTCCTGCGGCTCTGCGGCCACGACGGCGGCGGTTGTGTTATCGCCGGTGACACGGAAGAACAATCGCTCCAGATCCTCTTCGTCGGCCTTTAATTGCGTGAGCACGACGTCGCGCTCGCGGGCCATGGCAAAAAATCGCGCGTTTTGCCAGCCGACCGGTACCTGCACCGTGGCCCCGTCGGCATGTGCGTTGAGAGTAACTTGCACGTCCGCTGCGCGTAGCGCCGCCAGGAAGCCTGCCCCGTCGCCAAGCCATCCCAGCTCGAACCGGTTCGTCCCGCCGTTGCGCAACGAGGCCATCGTCCCGGCGCGGATCACGGTGCCGCGATGCAGCACCACGATCTGCTCGCACAACCGCTCGATGTCGGGCAGCAAGTGCGTGCAGAGGATCACGCTCTTGCCGGTCTCGCGAATCAGGTCTTCGATCAATTCCAGCATCGACTCGCGCCCTTCGGGATCGAGCCCATTGGTCGGCTCGTCCAGCAACAAGAGCTGAGGATCGTGTACCAGGGCGGCCGCCAGCTTGAGACGCTGCACGTTGCCGGTCGAGTATTCTTCCAGCCGCCGGTAGCGCAGCTCGCCCAGGCCGACGTAGTTCAGCACTTCGTGGGCCCGCCGCCGCGCATCGCGATGCGGCATGCCGTACAGGTCGCCGGAAAGCGTGACGAACTCAACGCCCTTGAGCACCGGCACGGTCGCCGCCGCTTCGGGCATGTAGCCGATCTTGCCGCGCAACGTGCTGGATGCGTGCCAGATATCACTACCCAGGATGGTGCCGGCGCCGGCGTCGGGCCTGAGCAGGCCCAGCAGCACCTTGAGCAATGTCGACTTGCCGGCGCCGTTGTTGCCGACCAGCCCCACGATGCCGGGCTCGAGCGTCATGCTCACATCATGCAGCGCCCGCACGTGGCCGTAGCTGCGGCTGACATTGTGGATTTCGACGAGGTGCATGGGGGGCCGAGAGCCGGGGTCAAACACGTGACACCGAGGGCACAGGCCCTCCTCATCTCCGGACTCTTCCCGCGCCGGCCGGGCTTGCGGGGCCCGGAGTGTCGAAGCATCGTGAAGAGCGATCCGTAGCGAACGGCCGACATTGTACCATGCCTTGCCGGGGTTTTGAGGGGGGCGCAGGGAACCCCGCGATTAGGCAGAAGAGTTCGCAGTCGCAGCAGCATTATTGCAAAATTGCGTCGCATTTCGGCATTGCCGGGTGGCATGACCATGTCGCGCTAGCAGCGTGGGCATGCGCGGGTGCCGCGTTCACCCTTAAGGTGCCGTTGTCGCTGGCGGCGATTCCACGGCCGGCTCAGCGGATGCGGCACCCGTCGACGCTTTTGATGGTTAGCCGGTAGCAATATTGCCTCGCGCTTTGCTGCTGCCTGCGATCATCGTACGCCTCCTCGGCAAGATGCGATCGATCCGCAGATGACGCAGATTTCGCCGAGAAGAATCGGAAACGGTGCGGAATGGCGGATGGCCCTCTCGAAGTCGTTCGCCACTGGACCACGACAAATCGATAAAGTCATTGCGGCTGCATTCCTTGGTCCTCCTCTGCGCACTCTGTGAACTCGGTGGCAAATCTCGTTCCTGCCCGTTGCGAAAAGATTTGAACCGCCGACGGGCACGGTTGGGGAGGGGAATCTAGTCCTCATAACGTCACGGACGTTTCGACTCGTGGGCAAACGCCTTCCCAAGCGATAGGATTCGTCAAATCTGTCCGCACGCGCTTACCATCGATCAACGCAGGTCGCGCGGCGGATTCACGAATCGAACCCGCCACCCGAAAATACGACATCCCACCACGAGGAGGATGATATGTCCGAAGTATCACGACGCGGCTTCATTGGTTCGGCGGCTGCCGCCGGCGTTATCGGGATTTCGGCCGCCGCGGCCGACGAAGGATTCCCCTTCAAGAACAACGTGCCTGACCCGCTGCTGTCGGGCAAGGACCTGCCGACATTCAAATTCGCCCTGGAAAAATCCGCGGGCAAGGTGATGGACGGTAGCTTCGGCAAAGAGGCCACCGTCTCGCAACTGCCGATCTCGAAGGGGATCGCAGGCGTGTCGATGCGACTCGAGCCGGGCGTGATGCGCGAGCTGCATTGGCATGCCACCGCCGCCGAATGGGCCTTTGTCATCGAAGGGCGCTCCCGCACCACCGTGGCCGATCCGCAGGGCAACTCGCAGACCAACGATTTCGATCCCGGCGATATCTGGTATTTTCCGCGGGGCCACGGCCATTCGATTCAATGCCTGGGAAACAAGCCCTGCCACTTTATTCTCATCTTCGACAACGGCTACTTTTCGGAATTCGGCACCTTCAGCATCACCGACTGGCTGGGTCATACGCCCAAGGCGTTGTTGGCCAAAAATTTCGGCTTGCCCGAGTCCAGCTTCGATGGCCTGCCGAAAGAAGAAGTCTATTTCGCGCGCGGGCCGGTGCCGCCCGAACTGCCGCAGCCGCCACTGCAGGGCGGGCTGAAGTCGCCCGCCGAGACGCATCGCTTTCGCATGCTGGCGCAAGAGCCGCACTCGATCTACAAAGGCGGGCGTGAGTGGCGCGTCGGCGCCGATCGGTTCCCCATCTCGCAAACCGTGACGGGCGTGATCCTCGATCTCGAGCCGGGGGGCCTGCGCGAATTGCACTGGCACCCTAACGCCGATGAATGGCAGTACGTAATCGACGGACAGGTGAGCGTCACGCTGTTCGGGTCGCACGGTCGTTACCGTACTGAATCGCTCGAGCAAGGAGACGTGAGCTACATCCCGCAAGGCTACGGCCACTCGATCGAGAATACCAGCAACAAGACTTCGCGCGTGTTGATCGCCTTCAACACGGGGCACTACCAGGCGATTGACCTCTCGCAATGGATCGCCGGCAATCCAAAGTATTTGCTGGCGGCGAATTTTTCCAAACCCGAGTCGCTATTCGAGAAATTCCCGAAAGATCGCGTCTTTATCGGCCCACCAGGCCCGCCCAAGCAGAGCGAGCGAGAAATCAAATAAAGGGGCTGCTGGACGTTAGTCAGCAGAGTGTCGTACTTGCGAAAGGCGCTGCGCCGGTGGTCATCACTACAGTGGTCGTTAGTGCGTCGCGGACGTTTGTTGCGCGGGCTTAGGCGGCCGCACGGTCAGGGCTAGCGCCATCGCAAATAAGCACCCGGCGGCGGCAGGCAGATAGGCCCAGCGATACGAGCCGAGCGTGTCCCACACGCTGCCGGCCAGCATCGGTCCGACGACGCCCCCCACGCCATAGCCGGTGAACATCAGGCCATAGTTGGCTCCCAGGTGGCGCGTGCCGAAGTACTCGGCCGTCAGCAGTGGAAACAACGCCAAGTTGCCGCCGAAATGAAAGCCGACCCAGCAGGCAGCGACTTCCAGCGTCCAGACTTTTGTGCCCATTTCAATGAGCGCCACGACCATTGCAGCCTGTAAGAACGAGATCAACACCAGCGTCTGACGCGCGCCAAACCGCTGTGACACCCAGCCCCATGTGATCCGGCCCAAGGCGTTGAACACCGCCAGGAGGGCCAGCGCGCCTTCGGCCTCGAAATCGGACAGTCGACCTTCGCGAATACCGAAATCCTTCAGCGATCCGATCACCATCATGCCGCAGCTCGAAGCGAACATGAACGCCAGCCATAGCATCCAGAACGAACGCGTCCGTACCGTATCGGCTTGTTCAAAGTCGGGCACGGCTGTCGATACGCCTTGGCTGTAAGCCGCCGGCGGAGTCCAACCCGACGGCTGCCATCCCACGGGCGGATTGCGCAACAGCGACGCGCCCAGCGAGACGAACACCACAAAGATCGCCGCGTAAGTGAGAAGGGTGGCTGACACGCCTTCGGCCGCGAGCAGCCCGCCCCAATTACCGGCCAGCTTGATGAACAAAAAAGCACCACCGCCGAACCCCGCCACGGCCAAGCCCGTGACGAGCCCGCGCAGGTCGGGAAACCATTTCACGCAGGCCGCGATCGGACAGACGTAGCCCATGCCAATGCCGGCGCCGCCGATCACGCCCACGCCCAGGAGTACCATCGGAAAGCTCGGTCCGGCCAAAGCGGCTAGCGCATAGCCTGCCGCCAGCACCAGTCCGCCGGTGAACGCGACAATCCGCGGGCCGACGCGATCTTGCCAGCGGCCGGCCAATATCATCACCAGCGCAAACACCATGATGCCGGTAGAAAACACGGCCTGCGCTTGCGTGCCCGAGTAGCCATAGCATTGCTTGGCCCAGACTTCCTTGGCCACCTGCACGCGCGCGGGCACGACGTCTGCCAGGAAGCGCTCGACGTCCGCCTTGGCTGCGGCGCGATCATCGGCATGGGCTTCCGCCAGTTGCTTTTTGAGCGCCTTGTACTCGCCGACCAATTCGGCATGCTGGGCCGGATCGACCTCGAGCACCTGCGGCGAGAGCGTGACCGTCAGCTCCGACCGACTGGCCTTGAGCGCCGGTACAAACACGCCCCAACCATAGATTGCTCCCAAGCACGGCTGCATCAACAACGCGCCGAGCAACACCAGCCAACGTCGGTACTGCATGAGTTCTCCGGCAAGCGGACCCGCGACGACGAGATCGTTTTCGTTGACGTCGGCGGGCATGCGAACCGACGCTCGAACCTGCCCAGCAGTTTAGCATGCGCTGCGGTGATCGACAGCCGCGCCATACCGCGGGCGAACACGGCGGAAGCAAATACAGAAACCACGAATTACACGAATAAGACGGGCAATCGTAAGCGCCACGCTGTGACAGTCAGCAGTAGCTGTTCCCTATTCGTGTCATTCGTGGTTAAGCTTCTTTCTGATGCAAAGGCCGTGGCCGAAATGAGCGTGATTCTTTTGCGCGTCGGCGCGCAGCCGCGGCATGGCGGAGTGGAAGAAGGCGACTACGAGGCGGCTTTGGACGAGGGCTCGTAGCGGCCAAAAATCATGCGCCCGGCGCTCGTTTGCAGGACGCTAGTGACGGCCACGCGAACCGTCTTGTTGAGATGATCTCTGCCCCCCTCGATCACTATCATGGTGCCGTCGTCGAGATAGCCGACACCCTGACCCGGCTCTTCGCCCGGTTTCACCACGCGCACGTCGAGCGACTCACCCGGCAGGAAGACGGGCTTCAAGGAATTGGCCAGGTCGTTGAGATTGTTGACGTCGACGCCCTGCACCTGCGCTACTTTGTTCAGGTTGTAATCGTTGGTGATGATCTTGCCGTCCAGATGCTTGGCTAGCATCACCAGCTTCAGATCGACCGGATGGCCGGCGAATTCAGGCAAATCGCGATCGTACATTTGCAGATCGACATTCTCGCTCGAACGGAGCTTTTGCAGCACGTCCAGGCCGCGCCGCCCGCGACTGCGCCGCGAACGGTCGGCGCTGTCGGCGATGTTCTGCAATTCCGCCAGGACGAAACGGGGCATGATCAACTGGCTGTCGAAGATCTTGGTCTCGACGACATCCGCGATTCGCCCGTCGATGACGACGCTGGTGTCCAGGATGAATGGTTTAAGTCCCTTGATCTCTTTGGCGAATTCGACATACGGAATAATGAAGCGAAAATCGTTGCGCGTTTGCATCAACAAGCTGATGCACACATAGCTCAACACCATGCCCAGCGTGAGATTGACCGTGGCGCGATACTCTTGCCAGATCGGCAAGGGGGCCAAGGCCAGGCCGACGACGTAAGCCAGGAACAAACCGACGATGGTGCCGAAGTAGACCGAGGAAATCACGTCGAGCTGCTTGTGCCGTACCAGCACGTCGACCGCGATCACGACGAGCGACATCCCCAACACGCCCCCGAAGACGGCCCAGGGAAGCCAAGGAGCCGGGTCTTTGGGAAACCAGGGAGCGCTAATGATCGACGCCGCCAGGCCCACGGCCACCATCACGAATACGATGCGCAGCACCAAGAGCGAGACCTTGGTGTCACTTGGCTGAGAGATCTTCGCGGGTGCTTTGGCGGGCATAGGCAGAACGTGTTCGTTGAGGAAGGCAGCCACAGTGCCACGGTCTCGGCTGGCGAGACTGTGCGCCTGTCGGACCTATCCAGTTTACCAGCCCTACTTTCGACGACTAAGTGGGGCGTGAAGTAATTTAACCGCTCGGGGGGGCTGCGGTACCGGAAAAACAACTTGTAACGATGCGCTGGGCTGAATCTGCCTAACATTCGTCAAAAAAATCAGGTCGCCGGCTGTCCAGCAAACAGCCGTGCGTGCTCCTGCTGAGCGTAGCGGTCGGTCATGCCGGCTAGATAGTCCCCCACCGTGCGCGGCCAGCCCACGTGCGCCCCCCGCGCGCGAAAACTGGCCGGCAGCAACTCGGGCCGCGCCAAATAACCGGCAAACATGCGAGCCAGCATCTCTTGAGCCGCGCGACGGACGGCCAGCAGTTGCGGATGCTTGTACACGCGCTGGGCGAGAAACTGCTCCAGTTCCAGTTTTTTGGCGGCAAGCTCTGTACTGGGTTCGATCACGAGCGGCGCGGCGCGGACCGCGGCGATTGAGTCGATCTGCCCCGCGCGCAACCGTGCCGTGGCTTGCACCAATAGATCGCCGACCTGCCAGTCGATCAGCTCGTGCAAAATGGCGCGGCGCAATTGCGCATCGTCGAGCGCCTGATACCGGCGGCGGACGCGCTTCTCGGCTTCGCGCCACAGCGCAAGCTCTAACAGCTCACCCATCGTTAGCAGCCGATGTTCGAGCGCGTCGTCGGCGTCGTGCGTATCGTAAGCCACGCTGTCGGCCGCATCGACCACCTGCGCCTCGAGCAGAGGCCGCGTGGTGTGTGCGCCTTTGGTGGCGCGCGCCGTCTGCCCTTCGAGCACTTCGATCGATAGATTCAGCCCCGGAAACTCCTGATAGCGCTGCTCGAGTTCGCTCACGATCCGCAACCCGTGCCGATTGTGGTTGAAGCCCCCGTCAGCGGCCAGGCAGCGGTCGAGCGCGTCCTCGCCAGCATGACCAAACGGCGGATGCCCCAGATCGTGCGCCAGTGCCAACGCCTCGACCAGATCTTCGTTCAGCCGCAAGGCGCGACCGATGGTGCGTGCGACCGACGCCACCTCGATCGTATGCGTCAGCCTTGTGCGATGGTAATCGCCGATATCGCCGGTAAACACTTGCGTCTTGGCGCTCAGGCGGCGATACGCTGCGCTATGCACGATGCGGTCGCGGTCGCGCTGAAACGGACCGCGATATCGATGAGATTGCTCCGGATACCGCCGGCCCTGGCTGACCGCGCTGTGCATGGCATACGGCGCCAGCAGCAACCGCTCGCGCTCGTCAATATCCAGAAAGGCGCCCTCTGCGAATGCGGCAGCATGGAAGACGCTGCCTGATGCGTCGTTGGGTTGCGCGTCGACCGGGGGGCCGTTTGCAGCAAGTGGCTTGGCTGGGTTCATGGCTGCTCAAGCTTTTCGGCCAACAATTCCCACAGGGCATCAAGCGATTGCGAAATAACGTCCACGCCCGACAGCACTGGCATGAAGTTCGTATCGCCGCTCCAGCGTGGCACGATGTGCCAATGCAAGTGGCCGGGCAAGCCGGCGCCGGCCACGCGTCCCAAATTCAGCCCCACGTTAAAGCCTTCGCTATTCAAGAGCGCCGCCAAGACCGAGACCAGCCGCGTGATCGTCTCCATCGTTTCGCAGTGCTCGTCGGCCGTGAGCTCGTCGAGGCGTCCCTTATGCACCAACGGCGCCACCAGCATGTGGCCGTTATTGTAGGGATACCGGTTCAGCAGCGTGACCATCCGCGCGCCGCGGTGCACGACCAGATTCTCTCGATCGCGATTGTCTGCCACGGCGCGACACACAAAGCATTGCGGGTCCGCGCCCGGCAGCAGCTCGACTTCGACCGGCTGCGGCAGGTTCTTATCGATCCCCTTCAGGTAAGCTAATCGCCAGGGGGCCCACAACTGCTCGTGTTTCAACGCACGGATCTCCTGATTACTGAGCCGCGGCCAAAGCGATCGCACGGCGAACGATCCACGGCGACCTAGAGGTCGGCCGCTTGCCGGCAATGCTACCGCCAAAGGCCAAACCAACGCTAGTAAGCCTAAAGCGGCCCCCATGTTGTGGCAAGGCGGGCTACTGCCGCCAGGGGCCAGTCGATTAAGATGACAACCGGGCGCAAGCGACTTGGCGCCCGTTGCGACTATTTCCTATCTCCCTCGGGCATGCAGCGATGAGCTTTCGCGTCGACCTGGAAATCTTCCGCGGCCCGCTCGACCTACTGCTGTACCTGGTGCGCAAGCACGAGCTGGACATCCTCGACATACCCGTCGCGCCGATCGCGGATCAATTTCTCGAGCATCTGTCCGTGCTCGAACAGCTCGACGTGAACGCGGCCGGAGATTTTCTGGAGATGGCCAGCACGCTGGTCGAACTGAAATCGCGCTTGATCCTGCCGCACGAAGACGAAGTCGAGGAAGAAATCGCCGACCCCCGGCAACAGCTCGTGCAGCGGCTGTTGGAATACAAGCAGTTCAAAGAGGCCGCCAGCATCCTCGACGAGCGTGCCCGCGATTGGCAGGAACGCTATCCGCGCCTTTCCAACGACATGGCGACCCGCCCGCGCGATCCGGCGACGGAACCGATTCGCGAATTGGAGCTGTGGGATCTGGTCAGCGCTTTTGGCCGCTTGATCCAGCAGCATCAATCGAACCTGCCGTCGAACATCGTCTACGACGATACGCCGATCCACGTCTACATGGAACGGATCGGCAATCTGCTCGTCGAACAGCAGCGGCTGGCCTTTACCGAACTGTTCCGTCCCGGCATGCACAAATCGACTCTGATCGGTATGTTCCTGGCCGTCCTGGAATTGATACGGCATCACGGACTGCACGCCGAGCAAGGAGATCAATTCGGCGAAATCTACCTGGTACACGAGCCCGCCGCGGCCGCGACACCGACAGACCCCGGTCCGCCGGAATAAGATCGGGGCGGACGGCCGCGTTCGCAATCAGCGATGTGCATCCAGCACGGCCAGAATCTCGTTGGCCTGCTTGCGAACATCATCTGTTTCTTCGTTCGTCGCCGCGAGCTTCGTCAGGTACGCGCGCGATTTCTCGCTGGCGACATTCTTGAGCGCCGCGAATTCTTCGCTGCGCGTGTAGGCATTTGTTTCTTCGGCTATCGCCGCCAGAAGCCCCGCTTCGACCAGTGCGCGGGCCTCTGGCATCACGCCGAATGTCAGCCCCCATGCGGCACGGCCGCTATTGTTCCAATCTGGATCGGCCAGTTCCTCGACCAGCCGTTCGCACATGACCGCATTTTTCTCCGGCTGCGGACTCAGCCCGTGATAGATCGCTACATGATGATGTTGTGGCGTGTTCGCCAGCTCGATGAGCACCGCGTTCAGCTCCGGCGTGCGATACTGCCCCCACATGGAACGGATCGATTGATGCACGACGTCTTGATTCGTATCGCGGAGCAGTTTCACCAGCGCGGGCGCGACTTGCCCTACGGCCTCTCCCTTGCCGATCGAGATCAGCGCCGTGGCCACGCTGGCCCGCACCCGCGGCGACCCATCTTCCACCGACCGAAGAATCACCTTGATGTCAGCCTTGTCTTCGCTGATTCCGGGCAGAACCACGATGGCCATCAATCGTACGTCGTGGTCATTCGATAGAAGCAGCGGCAGCACGGCCGGGCGAAATGCGGCATGATCGAACTTGGCAGACAAGCTCTTGTAAAGGCTTTGCAGGCCGGATAGCTGTGATTGGGCCCCGGCGCCAGCCGCTAATTGCTCCCGGATTCTCGCGAGCGCCTTTTCACGTATCTCTTTGTCTCCGCGCTGCAGAATCTGTTTCGTCAAATCGGCGTCGTCGGTGTCCGGAACGGCTGCTGACACTTCGCGTGACTTTGCGCGATCCTCCTCCCTGAGCTTGGCAAACTCTGTGGGGAATCTACGGCGGGCTTGCTCGATGACATGTGCTTGCTGTACGGCTTCGATTTGCGCGACCTTGTATGCGAGTTCGTCCTGCACCAGGCGCGCCGCTTGCTCGCCTTGGGCCAAATGCACGTAGTGCTTGAGCAACTGCGAGAAAGCCCGATCGTAGAGCGTGGTATTCTCTCGATGCACCGCGACAAGCTCTTGCAGCCGCGCGGCGCTCTGTTCTAGGGTGGCGGGATCCTCGGCCAACTTTTCGGCGTCGGCATACAGCTTCGCCAGTGAGCCAGGCGACGGCTCGTCCGCCTGGGCGGAGCGGACCGCGAAGCCTGTGGACGAGATAAGAACGAGAAACACGACCGCCCCTCGAAGGGTGCCCATGGCTGACCTCCTCGTGTTTGCAGAAACTGGAGTCCGTCTCCATATCCATTGCTGCCCTCACTTATACCGACAATCGCCGCGCCTTCGCAACGCGGGCGGCCTGTTCGTATTCTCATGCACCATACCCCTAATAGCCGCAGCACATGCCCGCGGCCACAAGTTCGAGTGCGCGTGGCTTAGGGGCGTGGGTTGCCCGCCGGTCGATCTTGTCTACACTGGTCAGTTCGCGTTCGTCTGACCCTGTTCGGCGGTGCATGTCGCGGAGTTCCATCTCCGTTGGAAGGCCGGCGGGGTCGATGATAGCACTACCGCGAACCGCAACGCCTCTCACTGTGACTTGCCCTCATGGTTCAAAACGCGCCCATCAAGACGATCACGCACGGCGGTCTGACCGTCGAAGGGTATTCGCGCGCGGCGGTGCAGAGCTATTGGCGGATCCCAGAGCTCAAGCTCGGTTTCGACATCGGGGCTCATCCCTGGTCGTTCATGGCGACGCCCAACTTGTTCATTTCGCACACGCATCTCGATCATGTGGCGGCGCTACCGTCTTACATCGCGCGTCGACGGATGATGAAGATGGAACCGCCGACGATCTACCTGCCCGAGCAGGCTGTCGAGGGGGTTGATCGCATCCTCAAGCTATTCACGCGGCTCGATCGTGGACGGCTGCCGTGCCAATTGGTGGGGCTCAAGCCGGGGGACGAGGTCGAGATGTCGCGCGAGCACGTGGTCACCGTCTCGGCCACCACGCACCGCGTGCCGTCGCTGGGATTCGTGGTGTGGGAACGCCGTCGCAAGTTGAGGGCCGAATTTCAGGACTTGCCTGGCGACAAGATTCGCGACCTGCGTCTGGCCGGCACCGAAGTGACCGAGGAGCGGCGCATCCCGCGGCTAGCCTATGTCGGCGACAGCTCGCCCGAAGGACTGGACGATTGCCCAGCCATGTTCAAAGCCCAGATCCTGATCACCGAGATGACATTCGTCGCCGCCCGGCATCGCAAGGAAAAGATCCACAAGTTCGGGCACATGCATCTCGACGACATCATCGCGCGGCGCGAGCGGTTTCATAACGAAGTGGTCATCGCCGCCCATTTCAGCACGCGTTACCACGCCAAGCAGATCCGTCAGTACGTCGAAGCAGCACTGCCCGACATGCTAGACGGCCGCCTGCACCTGTGGATCTGAACTGCCGCCGGTCCAAGCGTTGGCAACTCGGGGGTCCCCATGTCCCGGTCCGCCATGCGGCGCTTGCCCGTCAACTTATTTCGTTAGAAACGAAATGCGGCAACCACGAATCACCGCGACCCTACACCAGACCCCACTTCTTCCTCAGATACCATTCCACACCCAGCAGTGCGATCAGGAGCAGGAAAAAGGGCCAAGTGTCCCACAGGGTCCGCTTGACCAACGTTTCGACTTCCAGCTTTTCCAGCTGCTGCTTGATCGACGCGAATAGCTCAGGCAGTTGTTCCGAGGCCACGGTGCGCCCGTCGGTCATGCTGGCCAGGCTTTCCATCGTGCCGCGGTCGGCCGCCGGATTATCCAGCTCCAGATCCTGATCGTAGACCAAGAAGCGGGCTTGGGCCGTGCCAATCGTCACGCCGTTGGACGACGCCTTGACGACGAGCGTATAGTCGCCGGGCAGCTGCGCATCGAGAAACGTGCCAGCCATTTCGTCGCCGCTACGGCGCAAACGGGGCGTCGCCTTGCTGCCGTCCGGACGTACGACTTCCACTTCCATCGTGGCATCGGCGATCGGCTCTCCCTGCGGGTTGCGGGCGCCTGCGGTGAATTCCACGCGCGTGCCGGGGCTGAATCGTCGCTCGTCGAGGTTGACCCACACCGTGTTGCTGGTCGATTGATCCTTGCGCGCTAGCCACAATACGACTTGCCGCCAGAAACGCTTGTGCGCCGCTTCGTAGCCCGACATGGTCCAGTGCCACGTGGAGTCACCGCCAAACGCCAGCACGCGGCCGCGGCCATATTCGCGGGCGATCAATAGCGGGTGATTGTCCGGCGTTTCGGCCAGCACCGTCGCGCCGCGCTTCACACGGTCCAATCGGTTGGCACCGTCGAGGGCGGGCAACTCGTCCCACATTTTCAAGTTCTCTGCCCCGGGGGCCAGTTGCAGAATGCTGTGCGTCTGGCCGATCCGCGTGGGGCGCATCTTCGGGCGAGATGCCTCGGGCAGGTGCTGGTCGGTGCGGATGGCCTCGCCGAAGTTCTGCCGCTCTAGCCGATTCATCTCGACCGGCAAGACATCGTCAAGCGGCGTGCCCGCGTAACCACCGGCGCCAAAGCTGTGAAACCCACCCAACATGATGAAACCGGCCCCACGCTCGACCGCGGCGGCCAGTGCCGCCATTTCGGATGGAGTAAACGCGGTGGCGTCCAAATCGCCCAGGATATAAACATCGAAACGCCCTGGCTCGAAGTAGTCAATCATGTCCTTGGGACGCGTCTGCGGTTTGCGGGCGTCGATTGTCCGGAACTCGACGTTCATGTCCGGCGAGGCATCGAGCGCGCGACGCAGAAATCGGATATCGGGCTGCAGGGCCCCGTTCAGATACAGCACCTTCAGCCCGCCATCGAGCACCGTGACGAACGTGCTGGTCTCGTTGTTGGTGGTGATCAACTCGCCGGTTTGCGGCGCCACCTTGAGCGTGATTTTTCGCTCGCCCGGCGTGTCGGGCAGGTATTTCAAATGGACCGGCAGCCGCGCGCCGTTTTGCTCGGCGCGCAGACGTTGCGAGTCGACGACCTCCATCTTGCCGGGGGTGGTCTCGACTAATAGCTGCGCGACGACATCCTGCCCGACAAACCCATCCAGCTGGGCGACCGCATCGACGTCCAACTCGTTTTTGACGAATACGACCTGCGGCGCGCGCAGCTCAGACAAAGCTACATCGCGCGTCTGGTCCAAGGCGCGCGACTGGCCGAACGGTACGGCGTACAGCCGGAAACCCAAATCGGCCAACCGTCGGGCTGGCGTCTGCGGCGAGACGTCCTTGGCCGGCAGCACGCGTTGGGCACCGTCGCTTAGCAGCACCACGCCGGCCAGCCGCTTGCCGGTCTCGCGCCGCAACGTATCTTCCAGCACCCATCCGAGCGCGGTCTGCGTTCCCTCGGGTCGCGAGGGCCACTGGGCGGCGCCCGCCACCAGGTCGAGCGGATGAGGATCCGAATCAAACGTGTAAACCTTGACCTCGATCTCTTGGCTCAGATCGTCGAGCGACGAGGCCGCAGCGTCCATGCTGGCCGACAGCGATTCCCAGCGCGTCTTATCGCCCGAGGCGTCGGCCACCTGCATGCTGCGCGACTGGTCGGCCAAGATCAAAAGCGTGGCCGGCTTGCGCGTGATCGTGGTCCAGACAAGCGTCGGCCGCAGCATGGCCAACACCAACAGCAGCGTTATTACCAGCCGCATCGCAACCAGCGCCCGGCGGCGATTGGGCGTCACCCGACTACGGGCTGGCCCCAATGCCAACAGTCCCAATAGCGCCGCGGCCGCAAACGCGACCAGCACATAACCGCCAACAGGATTGAGGACCAGGCGAAGCATGAGGAGAGGGCCAGCGTCGAATGTCTAATGTCGAAGGAACGAATGTCTACTGCCAACGATGAATGCGAGATGATGAATGGCTGACGCGCGACGCTTAGGTGGTTCCATTCATTACTCCGCCTTCGCCTATTTCTCTGGCGGTGCTTCGCGATAAAAGCGATTCGCCAGCACGTGCTCCAACCCCAGCACGAATGCCACCAGGCCGATCAGCAGCGGGTACAACTCGCGGCCGACGCGATCAAGGTTCACGTGCCGATCGATTTGTTCGGTGTTGCGGGCAATGTGAAAGGCCTGCTCGCCGAAAACGCGTTTCAACTGCTGCTCGTCAGTGCGGGTCAGCAATGTCGCCTCGGGGGCCAGGTTCACGGTGAAGCCGCGGTTTACGCCGTCTTGATCGCCGCCGGCGCGGATCCGATAGTTGCCCGCCGTTTGCGTGGCGGTTACCACCACGGCGTTCTGCTGATTGGCTGTCTGCCGCAAGCTTTCGCCGCTAGGCGTGGAGACCAGGTACGTGGGAAACCGTTTTTCCGGATCGATGTACAGCACCGCCGCCTGCCCGGCCATGTAGTTCAGCCGCTCGTCGCTGCCGCCGACCAGGTACAACACGGCCTCGTTGGTGAGGGTGAAAAAAGGCCATGCGCCGACCCCCCACAGTTGATTCCAGCGATCGCCTTCGGGCACTTCGGCCAATTCCGAAACCGGCGTCACGAATGTCAGCACGCGTCCCTTGCCGAGTGGCTTTTCCAACATCGCCGGCTGGCTCCCGGCCAGCGAAACCGCGGTAGCCACGCCATCTTGCAACTTGGCGAACTGCCAGAAGCGATAGACCGGAAATTCTTCCCAAGGAACCGCGCCGCGCCGCGAACGAAACTTCGCCAGGATCGGATGCTGATCGTTCTTCGAGCTCAAATAGTTCGTACCGTCCGGAAAACGGCCGATGAACTCCAAGGGACCAGGCAGCAGCTCCTGCGCCGCTTCGGTATTGAAGGCGGCGAACTGCTGCTCGGCGTTGGCGCCCAAAAAGATGCTGAGCCCGCCACCGCCGCGCGCGTACTCGGACAATTGCCGCCAGGTGGCATCGGCCAAGGGGGGCGGGTCCAAGACGCAGACGGCCGCGTACGATTCCAACGGCTTGCGCCCCAACTCGGCAAAGTCGACCACTTCGCAGTTGTAGCGGGCGTGCCCAGTGCGGCGAAAATCGGCAGGCGCCAGCGCCTCGACAAAGTTCGCGGCGTGATAATCGGCCGGCGGCGCGGCCACGACCAATACCTTCCAAGGCTGCTTCACTTCGACGCTGAAGTACCGCACGTTATCGATCGGCAAGCTGTCTTCGCCCAGGACGCGCACATAACCTTGGTGCGTGCCAACCTCGAGCCCACCCACGGTAAAGTCCAGCGTTTTGGCGCTGCCGGGACTGTACGAAAGCAATTGCTCGCTCCGCTTTTGCATCTGCCCTTCGTTGTCGGAAAGGTACATCTCGACGACGCCGTCCCCCTCCAGACCGAGCGAGTCCAACTCGCTGACGACGTGCAACGGGCTGTTTCGCGCCAGGACCTGCCCGGAAAGTTGCACTTCGCCCAGCGACAAATCGCGCGGCTCGAGCACGCCCACATCGATCACATACACGGCGATGCCGGGCATTTCGGCGAACAGCCGCGCGTAGCGGTCGGGCACGTCGGTGCTCCAGGCTCCCTCGGTCAGATCGGTGAAGACATAGATTTCCTTGCGCTCCAGCTCGCTCTGCCTTAAAAGCCGTAGCGAGCCTTCCAGCAGATCGGGAATCGGCCGGCCCAGCCCCACGGTCTCCAACCGCTCGATCCGTTGCCGGGCCGTGCCCATGTCGATCTGAAACACCGGATCGCCGGGCGTGGCGTCGACCACGGCCACCTGGCTATCAGCGGGCAAATGGGGCAACAGCCACAGCGAAATATCCTGCGCGGCTTCGAGCCGGGTTTTATTCTCATGCCGCAAGGCCATCCGCGGCGATGTGTCGAAGACCAGCGCCGCGGCGGTGGGCGCCTCTTGATCGCCGATCACGCCCGAGGAGTGAATGCTGGGGCGCGCCAGGGCAAAGGCCATCAGACAGACCGCGGCCACGCGCATCGCCAACAGGATCAAATGCCGCAGCTGCAACCGGCGCCTGTTCGATTGCTGCCGCGCCTGCAAGAAGCGCAAGGCCGGAAACTCCAGCAGCCGCGGTTGCTGCCGCATGATCAAATGCAGCACCACCGGAATGGCCGCCAGACCGGCGCCGGCCAGCAGGAGCGGGTTGACAAAATCCATCACGTCACGTCAGTCGCTTTTCGCACCCGAAGGAACTCATCCGCAAAACACGCACCGACTGAAATCACTATCATCCCACCACCCGCAACCACATGAACTCTCGAAATTCATTCGTGTAATTCGTGGGCGCCTCTTCTGATGGAACGCGAGGCAGACTGAACAACGAATTGCACGAATGGGAGAACACGAAATGCCTTTTTACTTGTCGAATGTGGGCCGACTTTCAGCCGCCAAAGAATCCATCTTCCTGAAGCTGAACTTGTCTGCGTAATCTGTGGATTTAGCATCCTCGCTGTCGCCTTAGCAGCGTGCCTGGCGGCTGATCAAATACTCGGTCAGCGCGCGGTCGAAGCGCATGCTGGTGTCGAGCCCGACGTAGTCGATGCCGGCTTGGAAGCATTCGCGCTTGTAGCGTTCGCGAAATCTACCCATCTCGCGCAGGTAGTCGGTCTTGAACCCGTCGGCGTCGACCTGAAGCCGGTCGTGCGACTCGGGCTCTTCGAATTCGACCAGGCCGTCAAACGGAAACTTGACCTCGGCCTCGTCCAGGATGTGAAACAGGATCACGTCGTGCCCGGCGTGCCGCAGCCGGTGCAGGGCGTGCATGATGGGTTCCTGATCCGCCAACAGATCGGAAAACAGCATCACCAGGCTGCGATGACGCAGCATGGCCGCGATCTGGATCAGGCTCTTGGCGATCTCGGTCTTGCCCGTCGGCCGCAGCTTCGACAAAAGCGACAGGATGTTGCCCAACTGGGTCCGCTTCGAGCGCGGTGGCAGGCTGTTGCGAATCTTCTCGTCGAACGTGATCAGCCCGACCGGGTCTTGCTGATGGACCATCAGGTAGCACAGCGCCGCGGCCAGGCAGATGGAATAATCGAATTTCGACAGTTGCTGCCGGTACGTGTAATCCATCGACCGGCTGAGATCCATCACCAGGTAACCTGTGATATTGGTCTCGGCTTCGAACTTTTTGATGTAGTACTTGTCGGTCTTGGCATACACCAGCCAATCGATATCGTGCGGATCGTCGCCAGCGGTGTACTTGCGGTGCTCACTGAACTCGACCGAGAAGCCCTGGAAGGGGCTGGAGTGCAATCCCTGCAAGAAGCCTTTGACGATGAATTGCGCGCGCAGATCTAACCGCGAAATCTCGCGCACCACTTCCGGCTTCAAATATTTTTCAGCAAGAGACATAAACAGCCGGCACGAAAGCCACGTTCGCCACAGAGCACACTGCGATCAGAGGGTTCCGGTTTTTCTCGTCCCCTCTGTGGCTTCGTGGCTCCGTGGTGAATCTTTTGGAACATTTACCTCCGCTTAACCCTGGAACTTCGGGATCTCGGGCGTCGGGATCAGTTCCAGCAAACGCTTGATCACATCTTCGGTGGTCATGCCTTCGGCCTGAGCCTGAAAGTTCGTGCTGACGCGGTGTCGCAACACGGCGATGGCCACCTTTTTGATGTCGTCGATGGCGACCGAGAACCGGCCTTCCATGGCGGCCAGGGCCTTGCCGCCGTGGATCAAGAATTGGCCCGCGCGGGGGCCAGCGCCCCAATCGACCAATTCCTTGACGAAGGCGGGGGCCGATTCGTCCTTGGGCCGCGTGGCCCGCACCAGCCGCGCCACATATTTAATGATGTATTCGCTCACCGCCACCGAGCGGACCAGCTTCTGAAGGTTGACGATCGCCTTGCCCGAGAGCACCCGGCGCACCTCGGGCTTCTCGCCCCGCGTGGTTGCCGCCAGGATCTGCTCTTCCTCGGCTGCCGACGGGTAGTTCACCTTGATATTGAACATGAACCGGTCGAGCTGGGCTTCGGGCAGCGGGTACGTCCCTTCCTGCTCGATCGGGTTCTGCGTGGCGATGGTGAAGAACGGCTCGGGCAGGTTATAGGTCTGCTGCCCGACCGACACCTCGCGCTCTTGCATGGCCTGCAACAGCGCGGCCTGCGTCTTGGGGGGCGTGCGGTTGATTTCGTCGGCCAGCAGGATGTTGGTAAAGATCGGCCCTTCGACAAAGCGAAAGTTGCGCCGGCCCTGCTCGTCCTCTTCCAACACGTTCGTGCCAGTGATGTCCGAGGGCATCAGGTCGGGCGTGAATTGGATGCGTTTGAAGGTCACATCCAGGATCTTGGCCAGCGTGCTGACCATCAAAGTTTTGGCCAGGCCCGGCACGC
>DASXEJ010000273.1 GCA_036490175.1 Pirellulales bacterium
TGGAAAGATTTCAGGGTGAGTATGTTAATGCCGATTGTAGAGTCGGTACGGCGTTGGCGCTCTCGCGGGGGGGTGAGAGGGTCTGGACCTGGGTGGGCGTTTGCGCGCTTGCTTGGGGACGGGTCGCTGGCCTTGCACAGGCCGAGGAAACCTCCCGGATGGACAGGCGTGGCTGGATGACCTTGAGTGGCGGGGCCTTGGCCGCCGTGCTGTTGTTGACAGCCGGCGGGGGGTGCCGCCTGACGCGCAACCAGGTCCTCATGGCCAAGTTGCCCCCGGAAGGTCCCAGTCCTCGTGAATTGACCAAGATCAGCCTGCCCACCTATGTCATCGAGCCCCCCGACGTCCTCTTGATCGATGCCGTGAAGGTGGTTCCCAAGCCCCCTTATCACATCGAGCCTTTGGACACTCTGGAAATCTTCGTATTGGGGACCCTGCCCGATCAGAACATCGCCGGTCCCTATCCGGTCGAGGCCGACGGCACCATCATGCTGGGCCCCGCCTACGGAGCCATCAAGGTCTCGGATCTGACCCTGGCCGAGGCCCGCGACGCCATTCGCAAGCACCTGGAAGGGATCCTCACCGCTCCGGAAGTCTCGGTCAGCCTGGGTAACAGCGCCGGCCAGCAGCAGATCGAAGGAGAGCACCTGGTCGGACCCGACGGCACCGTCAATCTGGGTACCTACGGCAGCGTCTATGTGGCCGGCATGACCTTGAGCGAAGCCCGTGAGGCCATCGAACAGCATCTCACCGAGTTCCTCGACGAACCCGATATCTCGGTCGATATCTTCGCCTACAACAGCAAGTTCTATTACGTCGTCACCGAAGGGGCCAACTTGGGTGACCAGATCCAACGGGTGCCGATCACCGGCAACGAAACCGTGCTGGATGCGATCACCCAGATCGGCGGTCTGTCGCGGATTTCCAGCAAGACCATCTGGATCGCCCGCCCCGCACCGTCCGACGGCAGCGGCTGCGCTCAGATCCTGCCGGTCAACTGGCGGGCCATCGTCGACGCCGCCGATACCGCCACCAATTGGCAGGTCATGCCGGGGGACCGCATCTTCGTCGCCGAGGACAAATTGGTTGCCCTCGACAACTTCGTCGACAAGTTGGTGGGACCGTTTGAACGCGTCATCGGCTTCAACCTGCTCACCTTCCAGGCCATTCAGACTGCCAACCGTTTCCCGCTCGGCTTTACCAGTGCTAGCAGCCTGGCCGGCAGCAAATAACCCCACTCCAAAAGTCAACAATCAGGATCACGCCTGAACATCGGCCAAGACGAACAAGCGCCGGACACAGAAAACGCGGGATCGCACGCCCCGCTCGACCGGCACATCGCTAGGGCTTGAAACTCCTCATTTCGCGACAACCCACCAAATAGTTTCTTAGCCCCCCATTTGATGACCGGCGCGACACGAAAGCTCGCGGGGCTCTATCACTTGTCGTAGCAATCGAAATCTCCCCCAAATCCGGCATCGTCTCCGGATTCATTTTGACCGATAGATACGTAGGAGAGTGGTATCGAAAATAACAGAAATCTTGTCGTTGTTGCCAAGATCGCCTATTATCAGGAAGTGGTTATGGGTGATGGCTCGCGTTTCGGCATGTGCCGTTGAGGAAAAAAGCCATGAAGCGACTATTAGTGGTCGTCGTTGTGATTGGGTTGGGAGCAGTGGCCGACAGCGCTCGAGCACAGTACAAAGGGCAGAGCAGGCCCTTCGACACTCAATCCCGTCGACCCTCGGTTAGCCCGTACATGAATTTGGTGAACAACACCAACGCCGGCGCGTCAACCAATTATCAATCGCTTGTTCGCCCTCAACTCGATCAGCAGAACTTCAATTCGCATTCCGCGTCAGCGATTAAGAATCTGCAGCGTAGCGTCGATTCTCCGGCGCGATCGAAAGCAGGCACAGATGGCGGCAATTCAAAGTTGCGATCAACAGGACATGCTGCGGGTCGTCAAAACTACTCGCACTTTTATCCAACCTTAGGTCGGTAGCCCTCTCGACCACTCGCGACGTACGTTTGCCGCAGAACTTTTTTTCGCCGTGCCTGTGCAGAGTTATTTCCCCTTCTTGTCAGCACCGTCTCCGACGACGGGCTCGAACCTGTCAACTTTCCATTTGCACTGAAGTGGTGTAGGCCCACGCGCCTTCCGCCAATACTGCGTGGGAAATCCATACGTGGGATCAAACTCGCCGTGCAAGGTGATCGTGACGTTCGATTTTACGGCGAAGCCGCCGGGACGCGCGGCCTTAGCTAGGTCTTCGCGAATCATCTTGAACTGATTGTTGATCGTAAAATCGTCCCAGAATCGTTGCTGACCCGGCACGCGACCATTCTCCAGGCACTTGGTGACCTCCCCGTCGCGTACCTCAACATAGATCTTCTTTGGTCTATCGCTTCCCTCGAATGTTAGCTCCAAGTCGTAGTTTTGAATGTCGGCCGCACGCCACTTTTTGCGGGCTTCCTCGTAACCTGCCTGCTTAACCCGCGGCAGTTGGTCCGCGTGAAACAGATACCAAATGCCGATCGCTGCCATTGGCACCAGGATCACACTGGCGGCAATGGCCAGACCAATGATTCGACTTGTGCGCCGCGAGATGTCGCCGCGATGTTCGGTCATCTGGTGCATGGCGGTTTGTGCTGTCTGTAAGGTGCGGGTGTGGATTGTCTTCGATGGGGTGCGACAGCTGTCGTTCGCTGCGAAACTGGTTTTGACGACGACGCAGCGCCTTTGCCTCGACGGGCAATTCCCCAAAAATCACCCTGGCGACGTGCCGCTCCCCGAGGCCGTCCGCCATCTTCATTTATGGATCCCCGTATCGAACGAATCCGCGCGTCATGCTATCCGACTCCATGCGCCCAAGCAGCGGTAATCCGTGCCGAGGGCCAGTCGTCGGACGACATGCCAAAGGGGTATGGGCCCCCCCGTGTCGCCATAGGCCGCGGACCGAGCAATTTCACCCTATGTCACGTCGTGTAGCGCGTCAACGTTTCCAAACCCCAGACGGGGACGCCCGTTCTTCAAATAGCATTGCGCTGGATGCAAGGCTTGGCGCGCCCGGCTGCGCGAATCGCTGCGAAATCCACAATGTTTGCAGCAATGCTTCAGGCCGAAGCTCTGTTGAGAATCCCCTGCGGAATCCGATCCACAGGAGCCCTAAAGGATCGCGGAAACCAAGCTTGTTCGGCCACCAAATCGGTTGGCAAAACGGTGACATGCAAGCGATGGCGTATTGACCGTTGCGCTTCGGTTGACCACAGGGTTATCACGCAGAAGGGGCGGAGCTCCAGGGACCCCGTCCGACTGTGTCCGGCGCTTGTTCGTCTTGGCCGATGTTCAGGCTTGATCCTGATTGTTGGCTTTTGGAGTGGGGTTATTTGCTGCCGGCCAGGCTGCTAGCACTGGTAAAGCCGAGCGGGAAACGGTTGGCAGTCTGAATGGCCTGGAAGGTGAGCAGGTTGAAGCCGATGACGCGTTCAAACGGTCCCACCA
>DASXEJ010000274.1 GCA_036490175.1 Pirellulales bacterium
AATCGCTGTCGAACAAGGGATCTTGGCCCAGGGAATCCGTGAGACATTTCGAGGCGCCGCCTGGTCGCACGATTGCCGGGAATGGGTCTACTTCGATTGTTTCATCGATACCGCGGCGGTTCGCAGTCGGCATGATTTGGCGCCGTGCGTACACGATCATGCGCACCGCGGCACTCACGATGGCCAGGAACGCGGTCTCGTTTGCGCAAAGTGTCACGATGCGATTATGGGCAGCTATGACCCGGCCCCCCACAGGAAGACATATCGCGGTTGACGTTCTAAAGGATCGACCGGAAATGACGCCTGCCTTGCGATATTCGTGATTGCCGGGCGTGGCGGACGACCTAGCGCACCGCTAACATAGGCGGGCTGTCAGCAGCCCAGGCGGCGAGCACCCGACGACAGCCCCCATTCCTTCTGGATCGCGCGCGATGGACCAGCCCGACCGTCACGATGCGGCTGCGCATGCCGATGTCGGCGTTGCCGCTGGCGATATTGCCGATCCGCCGAAGAATCTCTGGGCTGCATTCCGCAAGATCGGTCCGGGCATCATCTTGGCCGGCAGTATCATCGGGTCCGGCGAGTTGTTGTTGACGACGGCGCTGGGTGCCAAGTACGGCTTTGTCTTCCTGTGGCTGATTCTGTTCAGCTGCGTGATCAAAGTATTCGTCCAGATCGAGCTGGGGCGCTACTCACTCTCTTCCGGTCTGCCGACGCTGACGGCACTCGACGAATTGCCCGGACCAAGACTGGGCGCGCACTGGCTAGTGTGGTGGTGGTTCATCATGCTGATGATTACCGTATTTCAATTGGGCGCAATGGTTGGCGGCGTCGGGCAGGCGATGAACCTGGCCTTTCCGAAGGTTGCAGAACGTCTGGCTAGCGGATGTGAGTCGTGGGGCCCGCAACTGGCAGAGACGATTCGCGACAAGCCCGAGCATCCTTGGGCTGTACTGACGGCGCTGGCCGCGGTGGTATTGCTTTTGAGCGGCGGATATCGCCGTATCGAACGCATTACTACGATCCTGGTAGCCTCGGTGACTCTGGTCACCGTAGGGTGCGTGGCTGCGCTGCCCGGGATGGGCTACCCCGTGGGGCTGGACGACATTCGCGAAGGCTTTTCATTGAATATCCTGGCGCTGCCGGCCGTGGCGATTGCGGCCGCCTTTGGCACGTTTGGCATAACTGGCGTGGGGGCGGCCGAGCTATATGCCTATCCCTATTGGTGCTTGGAGAAAGGCTACGCGCGCTTTACCGGACCGCGTTCACCTTCGCCGGATTGGGCCGCGCGTGCTCATGGTTGGATGCGCGTGATGTACCTCGATGCCTGGTTCAGCATGGTGGTCTTCACCGTGGCGACCGTATCGTTTTACATTCTCGGTGCGACGGTGCTGCACCGTCAGGGGCTGTACCCTGAAAAGTCGAAGATGATCGAGACACTTTCCGAAATGTACGTGCCGACGTTTGGCCCGTGGACGAAGATCGTATTTCTGATTGGCGTATGGGCGGTGCTATTCAAAACGCTGTACGTGGCCTCGGCATCCAATAGCCGTTTGACGGCCGACTTTCTCGGATTGAGTCACCTAGTCAAGTACCGTGATGATGGCGACCGCGCCAAATGGATTCGACGCTGCTGCATCTTTTATCCGCTATTGGCATTGCTGTTGTACCTGTGGTGGGCCGACCCAAAGGCGATGGTTATTTTGGGCGGATTCGTGCAGGCCGCGACATTGCCGATTATTTCCGGCGCCACAATTTACTTGCGCTATCGCCGTACCGATCCCCGGCTGGCGCCGTCGCGACTCTCCGACGCCTGCCTGTGGTTTGCTTTCCTCACGATCACCGCGGTGGCGCTGTATGCGATACCCCATTGGGTCGTCAACGACTTGTGGCCCGCAGTCAACACCTGGTTTTCACCGGCGACGAGTGGCATTTCCTCGTAGCTGACAATGGTAGAAACTGTGCGGCCGCGCCGGGTGAAACCTTTCGCACCATAGTGCCGACGCGGGGTCTACCGTAATTCGGGGATGCTTGCTTGGTTGCAGAAGGGGGCCAAAAGCGCATCCGCGACCGTAATGCGAGCACGATTCCTCAATGGGCACCGGTAGCCAAACGGCCGCCGAATAGCGACAATAGGAGTCCGCGCCTGCTTGCTCAAGCGGGCTCGATCCAAGGCCACGTTCGACGTTTTTGGGAGATTTCGCGTGATGGTTTCCTCCTCCGAGAATCGCACTAGCCCATCGTGCGACATCGTGATCCGCAATGGCCAGGTGTTCGACGGCGCGAACTCGCCGGCGGTGACGGCCGACGTGGCGATTCACCACGGCAAGGTCCAATCGGTTGGCCCCCAATTGCCACAACAGGGAACGAAAGAAATCGATGCACGCGGGCAATGGGTGATGCCCGGCATGCTTGATATTCACACGCACTACGATGCCGAAGTCGAGGCGATGCCGGGTTTGGAAGAGTCCGTCCGCCACGGCGTGACGACGGTGGTGATGGGCAACTGCTCGCTGTCGGCGGCGCTTGGCGAGAAGAAGGACATTCTAGACCTCTTTTGCCGTGTGGAGAGTCTGCCGCGCGATGTCATGTCGCGCTGGCTCGGCGACACGATTCCCTGGCACGGTGTCCGCGAGTATTACGCGCATCTAGACCAACTGCCGCTAGGTCCGAACGTGGCTTCGCTGCTGGGGCATTCCAACGTTCGCGCACATGTTATGGGGATGGACCGCAGCTTGCGGGTTGCCAAGGCCGAACCGGACGAAGTCCGGAAGATGCAGCGCCTGGTCGAAGATGCGCTCGACGAAGGCTATCTGGGCCTGTCGATCGACATGTTGCCTTGGCACCGGCTGGATGGCGATCCGTTTCGTGGCATCTCGGTCCCCTCGCAACATGCGCATCCGAACGAGTATCGCAGCCTGGCTGCGCCGGTTCGCGATCGTGACCGCGTCCTGCAGGCAACGCCCAATGCACTTACGAAGAGCACCGTGGCCACGTTGGCCATGCTCAGCTCGGGTATCGGACGCAAGCCGCTTCGTACCACGATCGTGGCGGCGATGGATATCAAGACCGATCGCAGAGTGTACAAAATCGCCACCACGATCGGCGCCGTGTTCAACAAGTTGCTCCGCGCCAATATTCGCTGGCAGGCATTGGCAGAGCCTTTCTTGAACTATTGCGACGGCGTCCATACGCCGCTGTTCGAGGAATTTCCGACCGGAGTCGCGGCCATCAGCTCGACCGGTGACGACCGTAAGCAGATGTTTGCCGACCCGAAGTTTCGCCAGGCGTTTCGTCGTGAGTGGGAAGATACCCGCACGCGGATTTTTCATCGCGATTTGAACGACATGTGGGTTGTGTCATCGCCGGTGGCCGGCCAGGCGGGAAAATCGTTCGGTGAGCTGGCAAGCGCTCTTGGCGTCGACCCGCTTGAGTACTTCATGGACTTGCTGGCCGAACACGATTCGGCAATTCGTTGGAAGACGGTGGTCACGAACGATCGAGCCGCGCCAAGACAATATATATTCGCCCACGACACGACGCTGCCTGGCTTCAACGATTCGGGCGCCCATGCCCGCAATATGGCGTTTCAGGATGGCGGACTGCAGATGCTCCAGCAGGTATTGCTCAATCCGCAGCTGATGCCGATTGAGAAGGCGATCCACAAGCTGACGGGGCAATCGGCGCAGTGGCTGGGTCTAGACGCGGGCCTGTTAAAGGCGGGCGCGCGAGCGGATATTGCCGTCGTCGATCCGGAGAAGCTGCGTACCGGTCTCGGCCCGCCGATCGAGCAGTATGACGAGCGACTGCACGGCGCCATGCGAATGGTCAAACGGTCTGACGGCGTCGTGCGGCAGGTACTGGTCGGCGGCCGTGTCGCGTTCGACAACGCGCAATTTGTGCCGGAGTTCGGCCGCGAACGCTTCGGCCGCCTGCTGCGCTCGCAGCGCTAGCCTGTAAGGACAACGATCTCTGCAAGCAAATCGCGGTGCCGACACTTGCGCCGCACTCACAGCTTCAGATAAATCTTGTTCTTCTCGAGATGCCGCACGAATAGATAGACGATGCCGAAGTACAGCAGGAAACCTGCCGCCACGTACCAGTGCGGAGCGTCTTTGGGAATGAACGGCGCGACGGAATCGCCCACGACATTGTGCAAGATATAGGCAATCAGCGCGTTCGATCCGAACGTGCGAAACAGCCCTAGCTGCAATCCCCCTATGTCACACGCGATGTAAAAGATGGCGTAGACGGCCAGGGCCAACCCGGCCGCGAACGTGTGATACGAAGGGGTTGCCGCCCGCTGGCTCATCATCCAGTAGTTGTGCTTGCGCTGTTCGGGCGGGGGTGGTGCCACAAACGGCGGCTCGGCCCATTGGAACGACCAGCGCGAGATCCGTTCCCTGTCGGGGATGACCGGGTCGGTTGCTGTCCTCGCTTCATCATTTGTCACGACCTGGTCCTCAGGCACGTCGTACAACGTGGTGCAGCACGACAGCAAATAGCCGATGCCCATCAGCACGATCGACCAGGCGAACATGCGTCCTATCCGCGCACGACCGTCGGCCGCGGTGACGGCATCGCAGGCCATTGTTCCGACCAAGGTCGGGATCGACCACGTCAAAAATCCTAGCGGACCGCCGTCTACACCCGCGTGATATACCCATTCGAAATAAAACAGATGCGAGAGCACTAGTTGCAGCACCGCCGAAGCGATCATGTAGGCCACGCGAATGCTCGCCCGGGCGCGAATCACCGGCAGAATCCACAACGAGGTGATGGCGATGTGCATCAGCGGGCCGCCGAACCATTCGCGCGTGAAACAAAAGCGTAACACGTCCCACGGACCGCGTTCGACGAGCGCTTGCCAGGTCGCTGCCGGCGGTCGCACATGTTCGATTACGATGGCCACCAGGGCCAGCCCCAGAAACCGGCGCACGACCCGTCCGTACGCCGGGATCAACCCTTCGGTGGTTTCTCGTCGTCCGAATGTCAGCCGAAAGGCGAATCCGACCGCAAAGAAGAATTGCGGCATGATCGTGTCGGCATAGCTGCAAAACGTGTTGTGGTGCTTCAGTAGCGTGGGCGTAACGTAAAACGCCCCCAGAAAGTTCACCAGGATCATGCCGGCGACGGTGTAGCCTCGAAATTGATCGAGCGATACCAGGCGGACTTTTTCTTTGGGTGGCGGGATGGTTGACATCGGTCAGCGTCTTTTCAAAGCGACTGGCGCCGCTGGTTCTGGGGGAGGGCAGGGGAGCGATCGGCGGGGTTACACAACGTATGTCACAGGGCGATGATTGTCTATCTGCTTTGTGGCTACCGAGGTCGCCTTTCGCGACCCGGCGCTTTCATCCCGCGCCGGTCGTCGTTTGTTCCTCGGGCGGCTTGCCATCCTTCCACGGCCCGGCCAGCTTCATGTACTCTGGCGGACGCAGCAGGCTGCCATAATCGCCCCCTTTCCAACCTGGCAGGTGGTGGGGGTGGGCCCGCTCCTTTGACATTTTTTCCCACCCTGCGGCCCAACTTTCGTCGGCCAGGGTTTCACGCTTCGCCTGCGGATCGAAGAAGAACGCCTTTCCCTCGCGGTAGCTACGCGCGCCAAGATTGACCGTTACGATCGCAGCCGCACCCAGGTCGGGCGGGTTGTTGCACAGGCTCGGCTTTTCGGCGGCTACGGCCTCGAGAAAGTTCTTGAAATGTGCATAGGTCGAATCGCCGGCGGTCCCGACTTCGATCCGCTCTTTTTCGAGCTTGCTGTCCCGGGTGACTTGGGGTCGCTCGGGAATGAAATCGAAACCGGTGAAGTTTTCGCCGTTACCGAACACGAACGAGCCGAAGTGCCCGCGAATGACTTGCTGGATGGGCGTCTCGGCACTGCACATCGTGGCCGTGATAATCGCTTGGGCGCCTTCGTTGTAGTCGGCCACGACCGTGGCCACGTCGGGCACGTCACGGCCATCGTATTCCAGAAAGATCCCACCAGCGCCCACCACGCGACCCGGATAGCGCAGTCCAGTCGCCTTCAGCATCGCGGTCGTGCGGTGTACGAACAGGTCGGTATACATGCCGGCGCCAAACGGCCAATAGCAGCGCCATTGGGCGTACAAGGCCCGATCGAAGGGAATGTCAGGCGCTAGTCCTTCGTCGACTCCCAAAAAGCGGCGCCAATTAATCGTCTGCGGTGACATTTCCTTGGTCAGCGAGTAGTAACGCCACTGGCCCACTTCCGAATTGCGGAAGAACTCGGTTTGAAACTGCAAGACCTTGCCGAGCTTGCCTGCGTCGATCAGTTCGCGGCAGCGGTCCCAGATGGGCAGGCTGGTCGATTGCACGCCGACCTGCATCACCCGGCCAGTGGATTTCCACGTATCGACGACGTCCATCGCTTCTTGGATGGTGTGCGTCATCGGCTTTTCGCAATACACGTGCTTGCCGGCCCGCATGGCATCGATCGACTGTTTGGCATGCCAATGGTCGGGCGTGGCGATGCAGACGGCATCGACATCCTTGTCGGCCAGCATGTCGCGATAGTCTTCGTATTTCTTGGGCGCGGCGCCGGTCTCTTTCTCGATAAAGTTGGCGGCGCGGTCCTGATTGCGGGTGAATACGTCTGAGACGGCGACAAAATCGATGTTCATCCCATCCTTGCGCAACTTGGCCAGCGTCTTCATATGCGCGCCGAAACCGCGACCACCAGGACCGATAAATCCCAAGCGGATCCGCTCGCTCGCGCCACCGGCACGTGCTGCCGTGGGCGAAGTGGCGACAGCCGTGGCTGCCGCGGCAACAGCCGCCGTCGTGGCGCTGGTTTTCAAGAAGTCGCGGCGCGAAACATCGGCCCGCGTCGTCTGTTCGGCGTTGATTTCCATGGAATCGTGCTCCCGAGTCAGAAGATGGCTGGAATGCCACAACGAATAATCGTGGTCCGTGGAACGCAGGGCAACGGGGAGGCCGGTCGATCGAGCAATGTTTCTATCGACTCCTTGGCAGCCGGCAATATTCTATCTGGCCGCGAGCGCTGTTGCACGCAGCGCCTGTCTTCGTTCAGAGCAGCTACGATTTCCTCGTTGAGCTCTGCACGGATCGCAGCATGGCCCGCTGGGAATCGGCCGCGAAACGTCGCTGCAGCCGCCGTACTAAAGGCAATCCGGCCCAGCCGTACCACCCACCTGGACGTGATGCGGCCACGACCTCGTACCAGATTCGATTATCACTGTCGCGTCGAATCCAAAATCGCTCCTCGCCTCGTTCGGCATGCTCTCGAAGCGTTCCATAAGCAAACCCAAATTCCAGCTTCCCGTCGTCAAGCTCGTGAACGTAAACGATGCGTGCCGCGTTCAGCCACCACAACCCGCATGCGCGAATCAGCACGCCGACTGCATTGCCCACCGCGAACGATGTGGCGGTGGGGTAGGGCTCGACCCAGCCGAGACGAAACATTTCCCAACGAGACAACGCCGCGCATGCAGCCGTGAATACTTCATCGCCCCGTCCAAGCAGGATGCGGTACCGATCGACAAAATACCGTCTTGGCGGATCGCCACGCGTGCAGCCGGCATCTTCGTAAGACAGTACCGCATGAGGCTGACGTGCCAGGAACCGTTTGATCGTCTCAGGAGATGGGCGACGCAAACTCAACATGTTGCAAAAGTGGTCCGATTCTGTGGGTTACTTTTCGAGACTGCTATCAGACCGCATTTGACGGCAATTTCTAACGTCCGCTGACGTATTAATGCCTCGCGGTTGATCCACCTTAGTCGCGGCTCAACTGCACTGGTGACGTTTCGGCAGTTTCGCTATCCTGCCCACCCCTATCGGTCTGGCCCGCGGTTCGCGCGAGCCATTCTTCGATTATTACCGCCACCGCCCAGGGAGGGGTCCGTGTCGCGAAAATTCTCACTGCTCGTGGTCATGGTCGGGATTGTGGCGGGCAGCGGCTGGTTCCTCAAGAATTTCGAAGTCCACGGCCTCGATCAGGTTCATGTCACGCGCCGCGGCGCTCCGATCGAGACGGTCGGCAGCACACCGGAGGCGCCGACGACGGCCGTCGTCCAGCGCAGTGGCGGGACGATACGCATCGCATCGTTCAATATCCAGGTCTTCGGCGAAAGCAAGCTCGCCAAGCCCGAGGTGATGCGCGTGCTGGCCGAAGTAGTGCGCCGTTTCGATGTCGTGGCCGTACAAGAGATTCGTGCCACGACGCAAGACATCATGCCGCGGTTCCTGCAACAGATCAATGCCGAGGGGGCCAGCTACGATTTTGTCATCGGGCCGCGGCTGGGTCGCACCTCGAGCAAAGAGCAATATGCCTTCATCTATAACCGTGCCAGCATCGAGCTGGCCCCCGGCAGCATGTACACGGTTGACGATCCCGACGATCGGTTGCACCGCGAGCCGCTAGTGGCTGGCTTTGTCGTTCGCGGTCCTCCCGCGGCGCAGGCATTTACATTTACGCTCATCGACATTCACACAGATCCCGACGAAGTCCCCCAAGAGATGAACGCGCTCGACGACGTGTTTCGCGCCGTCCGCGACGACGGGCGACACGAAGACGACATCATCCTGCTCGGCGACCTGAATACCGATGACGCCCATCTCGGCGAATTAGGGCAGATGCCGTACTTGGTCGCATCGATCTCGAAAACCCCCTCGAACACGCGGGGGACGAAATTGTACGACAATATCATCTTCGATCGTCGTGCTACCACGGAATTCACGGGCCGTTCGGGCGTGCTCAACTTGATCCGCGAGTATCAATTGTCGATGCACGATGCGCTGGAAGTTTCGGATCACTTTCCGGTGTGGGCCGAGTTCAGCATCTACGAAGGGGGCCAGTCGGGCGCTGTGGCCAGCGCGCCGGGCGACGCGCGCAAGTAGCCCAGCGAACGGCATCGCACGCTCGGCGATGTCAGCAGAGCGTCAGCGTGAGCCGGTTCATCCAACATCCGTCATTTTGCAATTCGCGTTGATCCTACCTCTTGAAATCAGGCCAGCCGCTTCGCTAGGATTGGCTCACACGTAAGCGGTATCGGCAGAGCCTGAGCGACAACGTCAGGTATCTATAAGAGCCCGCCTCCGGAATCGTTCCGGAGGCGGGCTTTTTTTGTTGGTCGCGCCGCATGGCAATTGGAACAGAGTGTTTCCGCGCGCATGGCTGAATACTTTGCACCCGACCTTGGCAACCTGACTGCGACGGCCATCCTCGGATGGTACGCCTGGCATAACGCCACGCGGACGATCCCCGAGCTTTTGACCGCATTTCGTCAAGAACTTGCAACCACCCGCAGCGAGAGCCGCGAAGAGCGCGAGACGCTGCGTGACGAGTTAAACGCTGAGCGCATTGAACGTCATTCCGACCATATGGCGATTGTCGAAGCGCTGCACGAACTGGCTGAACGACTGCGAAAGTCCGAACACGCACCGCCGGCGTCAACAGGACGCAAGTCGACGTAACAACTGCCCAACGCACTCGACTTCGACACGTTGACAACATCGCTGCCTAACATTCGACCGCATCACTCATTTCTCAAGGAGACGGATCATGAACAACGCTGCGCAGATGCAAGCCGCTGGCGTCAATCTGACCCTGGTCGCGTGGCTCGCGCGTCATGCCAAAGACGTACCAACGATCCTGGCAGACGCCGAGAATGTCGTTTCAGCCGCTACGATCAGTGACAAGTGGACGGCACTCAAAGAGTTGGGCGACATCGTCGTTGCCGATCTTGCAGATTTCCCAGGATTCACCCAGCCGGTCAATCCCGCGCCGATCAATCCGCCTACTCCAACTCCGCCGTCGCCCGTTGGTCCTGTTACCCAGCTGCCCGCGGTCACCGTTGCGGAAGTCGATGCGGCGCTCGGCGTGATCGGCGACGGACACATCATCAATGCCATTGTCTCGCTGGTCACGAACCCGCAGTTTCTGGCCTTGCTGGAGCTGATTCTCAAATTGGCCGGTGTATCGATTGCGTAACGGAGAGATACGCGGACCGGGCGGTGCGTGTCATTTCGCGAAACAAGTTTTGATTATCGGTGCATCCATGATCCAAAGTTCCCGAAAGCTCGGAAAGTTGCCGCCGCGATACGATCGGCGGACCTTGCGATTTGCTCGCTACGTGCTCCCCTCGTCGTTGCCTCCGCTGCCGCAGTGGGTTCGTTGGAGCCAGAACGCCACGCAGCCTTGGGGAATGATGCTCAACGATCGTCTCGGCGATTGCACGTGTGCCGGCGCGGGGCACGCCATTCAAACTTGGACTGCCAATCACGGCAACGAGGTCACGCTCGCCGATAGCGACATATTAAGTGCCTACTCGGCGATCTCGGGTTACGATCCGGCCACCGGTGCCAACGACAATGGCGCCGTCGAGCTGGATGTGTTGAATTATTGGCGTAACACGGGCGTTGGCGGCCATCGCATCGACGCGTTCGTTTCGTTGCAACCGCAGGACCAGCGCGAAGTGCAGGAGGCGATCTACCTGTTCGGCGGAGTTTACATTGGACTGGCGCTGCCCGCGGCAATCGAAGGGCAATCGATCTGGAAGGCTCCGCATTTTCATTTCGATTTTGGTCACCCCGCCTGGCAGCCGGGAAGCTGGGGAGGTCATGCCGTCTTCTGCATCGATTTCGACGCACAGTACGTGACGTGCGTGACCTGGGGCGCGCTGTTGAAGATGGACTGGGCTTTCTTCACCACCTACTGCGACGAAGCCTACGGCATCATCTCGCCCGAGTGGGTCAACGACACCACCAAGGCGCCTAACGGGTTCGATATGTCTTCGTTGAACCAGGATCTGCAAGCCTTGGGCGCGTAGACCAAAGATGCGCTTCGAGGTGGATGATCCTCCAGCCAAATTGTCCTCAAGCAAAAGTACCATCATGCGCAGAGAAACCAAAGGATTGACGAAGCTGTGGGCATTGGGTGTCCTCTTCGTCGCTCATCATTCGTTGTCGCTAATGGTATTCGCGGCTGCGGCCTTGGCCGAAAGCCCCCCGGCTGCGGCGGCCCGCGCAGCGCTGGCCGACTTGCGAACGCAGCCGGTCGCGCGCCGTAACGGATTGCGTTACCTGACAATAAATAGCGACCAGGAAGAAACGGCGATCGCATACGTGTTGAACGCGGTCAGTCGCTCGCGCTTGGTGGTTCGTCCCGAGTTAGCCGGGCCTGGCTTGCTACGAATCGATCTCGTCCACTACGCGAATCCGCGCGAGTCAGGTTCATTTGCAGAATTGAGGGCCGCCTGGGAGAAACTCGTCACGATTGATCCGTATTTTCATCTTCGCAGTCAGGTGGTTGTGCCTCTGGCCGCGGACCGCGAACAAACTAAAGAGCAAAGTCTTCGGCAGCACGCAACCAAGCGCGCCGCGGCGTCGGTCTCAACCGGCAGCGCTTCGGTCACAACGGTTACCATTGACGGAGGCTGGATCCCGCCGGACGTGGCAGCCGAGTTGAAAGTTTTGGCGGTGTCCGCTGGCCCGGTGCTGCGCGGAGATTTTTTCGTCGCCCATGCAGCGACGGCGCCTCTGTACTACGATTTCGCTGGCATACCGGGTACTGAAGCAGAGCTTCTCAAGCGGCTGGGGATCGACCGGGGAGTCATCGACAAATTGTCGGCCGACACCGCGGCCAACCTGCTGGTATCGCGCGTGACGAGCAAGCCGCGAAGGATTGTGCGGCTGCCCGGCGCCCTGGGCGGAGTGTGGTATACGCGGGATGTGGCAGTCGAAACGCCCGACCGCGATCCGGTTCGCACTCCGATCAACTACGCCGGTAGCGCTGGCAGACAATCGCTGCGCTTCGACGCGTCGGAATGGTTCGCCCAAAAGGAAAACGGCTTTTGGCTGACGGCTGTCTACGACGCCGCGGGTAAGCGTCAGGATACTGTAGTGGACGCCATCGCCAAGGATACGACCGCGCACGATGGCATCGTGCGGCCGCTGGTGTCTTGCGTCCGTTGCCATGAACTCAACGGCGGCCAGTCCGGCATGCAGCCGATCGAGGACGACCAGTTCGCGCTGTTGTCGGGCGAAGCTGCGGTGCTCAAGAGCTATCTGCCGGACGTCGCCCGCCGCGTGCAAGAGCTTTACGACCCGGAGCGCTTGCAACGCGCACAGGCACGCGATCGACAAGATTATGCCGCAGCCGTCGAACAAGCCACCGGCGCGGGTCCGCACGCCGCCGCCGACGCGTTGGCAAGAATGTACGCAAACTTTGTTGACCGACCGGTGACACGAGAGGTCGCTGCCGCCGAGTCTGGCCTGGGCGTCGAGCAGTTTGTCATGGCCATGCGGCAGTCGACAGACCCCGTGATCCTCGCGCTGCGTGCGGGGCGGGAAATCAAACGTGCGAGCTACGAAGCAAGCTTTCAAGACGTGATGTTACGAATCGGAAGTCTGCGCGGCCAGGATGCGAAGGCCCAGGCGTCGACACCGTAGATCAAGCGAACGAAATTGCGCGAGTGCGAGGCGACTTCCGGCTGCTACCCGGCGTTTGCCTGTCGCTATTGCCGCGAGCACTTGGAGCCAGCCTTCTGCCCAGGAGACCTTACGAATGAAGTTACGAATACTCACCATTGGACTAGCACTGTTGCCGACTGTCGCATCGGCCGGGGGGCAACGGTCGCAGGTGCGGATTGCGGCCACGAGCGTCGTAGAGATTCCGAGCGGATTTGTCGTCGTCCCGTTCGCTGTGCCGGTCGCCATGCCCAGCTACGTGCAATACCAGGCTGTGGACTATGGATATACGGCGGCCACGAGTGCGTCGGTGCAACCTTCTGCGACCTTGCCTTCGTCACCTAGCGCGGCGGCTCCGAGCGCCGCGCCATCTAAAACCGAATCGCCGGCACGGGGCGTTTCAGCCAGCAATTCGCTGATCTTGTCGCAATGTGGCAAATGCCATGGTGCCGTGCAGCCCAAGGCGAGCTTGGATTTAACCGGCGCACTCGACGATGCGACGCGACTGAAGGCGATCACCAGGCTCCTGGCCGACGATCCGAAGAAGCGGATGCCACAAGGCAAGGACCTCGCTCCGGATTTGCTCGGCAACCTAATTCAAGAACTGGCCACAACCTCGCAAAAATCGCCATCGCCAACATTAACCACAGAGTGATTTGCAAGTGAGCTTTCTGAGGTGGCACTCGACCGGGGTGTCGATGCCGCTACCTGGTTTTTCTAGTCGTGTTGTCAGTCATGTTGTAAGGGAGATCTTTATGCGGGCGTTCTTCATGTGTGTTGCTGTTGTTTTGCTGTTCGCCGTCCCCGTCGTCGCGTGTCCGCCGGTTGCACTGTCGCAAGGGGTCGCTACGGCTCAAGCGGTCGCGATGCCCCAATTCGTGGCACAACCCCAGCAATTCGTCGCACTGCCGACGGCGCAAAGCGTGGTCGGTCTTGGCAGCCCGGTCGCGAGCGCGACGACTAGCGTCCCGCTGGCAGTGACGCAACCGGTTGTGTTTGCCGCCAGTCCGTTCGCATCGGTCCAGGCGACAAGCGTTGCCAGTGCCTGCAATCGCGCGGGAGCGCGCTGCGGTGTGATGAGCGGCGGGCGGGGGCGGCTGCTGCCGCGGCAACGGGTCGTCTCGAAGGCGATCGTTCGCTAGCGATTGGCGATATGCCTGGGCGCGGCCGGCTATGTCGGGCGGCCGGTCGCGCCAGGGGCAAATAGATGCCGGATCGCGACCGTCCGATTCGTCAGGCTGACAATGCTGCGTGATCGCAAGTTGCCGCCGTCGAGATTAATTATCGATACCAGTCCCGCGCGCGGAGATTGACACGATGCAGATTCGCGATCGCATCCGGGAACTACGTCGCGTTCCGGCCGCTCAGCTGCGCCCGCACCCCAGAAACTGGCGAACGCACCCGGCTCACCAACGCGACGCGCTGCAAGGCATCCTTGCCGAGATTGGTTACGCTGGCGCGCTTTTAGCCCGAGAATTGGCAGACGGCAGCCTGGAGTTGATCGACGGCCACCTGCGGGCCGAGACAACTCCCGAAATGGAAGTGCCGGTGCTAGTTCTCGATATCACCGCGGCCGAAGCAGACAAATTGTTGGCCGTGTACGATCCGCTGGCCGCGCTGGCCGAGGCCAATGGCGCACAGCTGGCAGCGATTGTGTCCGAAATAGAGACCGACAGCGCGGCCGTACGGTCGCTGCTGGATCGCCTCGCGCAGCAGGCGAGCAGCGAGCAAGCACCTCTTGTTGTGAGCGCGCCGCCCTTGGAATCGCAACTTCAGGAATCGTTTCAAGTGGTCGTCGAATGTCACGACGAGGCCGAGCAGCGAACGATCTACGAACGCATGTGCACCGAGGGTTTCTCATGCAGACTTCTCGTGCTGTAGTGACATCCATTGCCCAAGCCGAAGTCGTATTCGGATTCGGCAAGACGACGATGCGTCCTGCTCTACGCGCCAGAGCGCGCGGCGACGTGGGTTCTGGACGTCCGTGTTCGTAGGAGATCAACGTTGCCGATCGTCGAAGTCACCGCCAGTTGTCCGGTTCACGATTCCTTCCGAGTTCGGCAAGTTGCCGGCATGTTTGATGTGCCGCTCTCACAAAAATCGGCCGTGACCTTTCGAGCGGAACTGCCCGCAGTCGACGAACCGTGGCAAATTGGTATGATCGTCGGTCCGTCGGGTAGCGGAAAGACTACCGTTGCGCGACAGGCATTTGGCGCGGACGTTTATAGTGGCTACTCGTGGGCCGACGATCGTGCCATCGTCGACGCTTTCGACGACTTGGCGATCAAAGACATTACTGGCCTGCTGACGGCCGTCGGCTTCAGCTCGCCTCCCTCTTGGATTAAACCGTACGCGGTTCTTAGTAACGGAGAGCGGTTCCGCTGCGATCTGGCCCGCGCGCTATCAGCCGGATGCCTGCGCGAGAAGAGCGAGCAAGGCGCGATCCAGGCGAAGGATCTGCCAACGATCGCTTTCGACGAGTTTACAAGCGTCGTCGACCGCAACGTGGCGCAGGTCGGTTCGGCGGCCGTGGCCAAGGCAATCCGCAGCGGCTGGCTGCATTGCCGATTCGTGGCCGTCACCTGCCACTACGACGTTGCCGAGTGGCTGGCGCCGGATTGGATCGTCGATATGGCGACGGGCGTCTGCCAGCGGAGGAGTCTTCGGCGACCGGAAGTGCGCATCCAGCTCTTTCGTTGCCACCGTAACGCGTGGTCCATGTTTGCGCGTCATCACTATCTGAACGGAGCATTGAGTCCGACCGCGCGATGCTTCCTGGCAACTTGGCGCGAATCGCCGGTCGCCTTTTGCGCGACGATTCCCTTGATTGGGCGCCGTCAGCATTGGCGGATCACACGCGTTGTAACTTTGCCCGATTTTCAGGGGATCGGCATTGGCATGCGCTTCGCCGAGGCTGTCGCGGATTGTCACCGCGATGAAGGGCACCGCATCAACATTACCGCGAGCCATCCCGCCGTGTTGGCGCATTGTGCCGGCTCGCCACGCTGGCGCACGGTACGTGTCCTCAAGACGGGATCCCGCAGCGCCCGCAGCTTCATCCGCAGTTACCGTGGCTCGGGTGGGCGGGCCGTGGTGTCGTTTGAATACCAAGGCGCCGGAAGCGCGGCGTAAGGGCGAGGCGTATGGGACGAACGATCGACGCAATCAAACAGGGTGAAATATGCGCGATCATCTCCGTCGGCGGCAGCCGGCGGACCGCCGCCAAATACGTAGGCTGCGCTGCAGAATCGATCGGTCGCAAGGCTTGCCGCGATCCTGAGTTCGCGGAGCGCCTGGCCCGGGCCGAAGCCGATTTCGAAGTCATCCACTTATCGAATATTCAGCAGGCCGGCAAGAAATCCTGGAACGCATCGGCCTGGCTGCTGGAGCGAGTCTATCCCGAGCGGTTTGCCAAGCGCGGCGCCGCCACGATTCCGGTTCGCCAGTTGGATGACGTACTGACCCGGCTTGGTCAGGTGATCAAAGAAGAGGTTTCGGATCCAGAACGAGTCAAGCGGCTTGTGACGCGTTTGCAAGAGCTGCTGACGGAAATCGCCGCAGACGCGGTACGAAAGTCGCGCAAGTGACAATCGACAATACTAACAATCAGCAGGGCGCGCAGCCCGAAGTCAATTCGCGCGACGGAGACAATACGTTCGAGCCGGACGCCACCGATGCTGAACAATTGACGTACGATCCGTCCGCTTCGCTCGAAGAACAAGAAGACTATGTGATTCGGGCCGTGACGAATCAGTTGCTGCGCCACCTGCGCGATTCTCGCAACGCCACCTTCAGGCCGCGTGGCTTGCTCGATTGGGCGCGGCGGTATCTGCCTGCGCATTTCTCGCTTCCTCCCTCGACGATGCACCGTTGGCTAGAGGCCCAAATCGATCGGATGCGTGACGCGCGTGGACGAAAGATCAACGCCATTGGCCCGCGCGGTGCCGCCAAGTCGACCGTGGCGTCGTTGGCCTGCCCGCTGCGGGCGGCGGTTGAGGCGTCTGAGCAATACATCTGGATCGTCTCGGACACCAAAGATCAGGCGGCCAGCCATTTAGAGAACATCAAGGCCGAGCTGATCGATAACGACCTCCTGGCAGCCGATTATCCGGCCGCGATCGGAAAAGGCCCGGTATGGCGATCCACGGCGATTCGGCTGCGGAACGGCGTGGCGATCGAGGCGTTCGGCACAGGGCAACGCATCCGTGGTCGGCGTCGCCGCGCGAATCGCCCGACATTGATCGTGTGCGACGATCTACAAAACGACCAGCACATCGAATCCGTGCTGCAGCGCGACCATTCACGGCAATGGTTTCACGGCACGCTGCTCAAGGCGGGCACGCGCACGACGAATATCATTCACCTGGCCACGGCGCTGCATCGCGATGCGCTGGCTCTGGAGCTGCTGCGCACGGCGGGTTGGACGTCGCGCGTATTCCGCGCGATTGAGCGGTGGCCCGACGATATGCTCGCCTGGCAGCAGTGGGAGAGCCTTTACATAGATGTCGACAATGCGGACAGCCTGCGTGTCGCGCGCGCGTTTTATGAAGATCGCCGCAACGCCATGGAAGCCGGCGCCGTCCTGCTCTGGCCCGAACAGGAAGATCTGTACAGCCTGATGCAGATGCGTGTCGAGAGCGGGCGAAGTGCCTTCGAGCGCGAAAAACAAGGTTCGCCCGTCAATCCCGAATCGTATGAATGGCCGGAAGAGTATTTCGGGTCGCATATCTGGTTCGAAGACTGGCCCGCGGCGGTGGCGCTAAAAGTCGTCGCACTCGATCCCAGCAAAGGGAGCGACGCGCGACGAGGAGACTATTCTGCTTTTGTATTGTTGGCCGTGGGGACTGATGGTTTGTTGTACGCAGAAGCAGACATGGCGCGCCGGCCGACCCCACAGATCGTGGCCGACGGCGTGGAACTGTGTCGGCAGTTTCGTCCCGATGCCCTGGTGATCGAAGCGAATCAATTTCAGGACTTGTTGGGTCGCGAGTTCATGGCCGAGTTCGCGCGACAGGGAGTGCTCGGCACGCAACCTTGGTCGCTCGACAATCGCGTCAACAAGCTGGTGCGAGTGCGTCGCTTGGGGCCATATCTCTCGCAAAGGCGACTGCGATTCAAGGCGAACTCGCCGGCAACGCGACTCATGATCGAGCAGATGCAGCAGTTTCCCGTAGGGGATCACGACGATGGCCCCGACGCGCTCGAGATGGCGATTCGGATGGCAACGGAACTGCTCGAGCAGCCCGCAGCGAACGACGGCCTTGGTGATCGGCTGCCGCTATCGCTGTGAATAGCCACGGCACCAGCGTAGTTACAAGGTAACCGGAACGACGGTGTGTACCGTTTGTCAAATGTTATAGGAGTTACATGCATGACGCGACATGAAAAACAGCACGACCCTGAACTCTACACGCAGGCCGGAGCAACGAGCGGACAGCGAGAGCCGGTATCCCGATTGGAACGCCGGCTCTGGGAAGCCTGCGAAGGTCTGTGGGACAGCTTTGTCGACCCGCGTGATGCCCTGTGGGACGAGGATGGTAGTCGTTGGCAATTCGTCGGCAACGAGCTCGGACGGGGCGGTGCCGTGGCGTCGCCTTTCTGGACCGAGGCCGATCAACGACAAATCCGCGCCGAGTGCCGGTCGTTGGCCGTCACCAACGAGTTTGCCATCAATGGGCACGAAAACCGCATCAATTACGTGATCGGATCGGGCCATACCTACCGCGCCATGCGCAAGGCGGGGACGGATGCGCCCGATGCACTCGTATCGCAGGTGCAAGCGCTGCTCGACGAATTCGTGATCGTGAACCAATGGCACCGGCGACAGCAGGAGATCCTCCGCCGCCGCGACCGCGATGGCGAGGTATTCTTGCGATTCTTCGCGACCCCCGACAGCGCGTTGCGCGTGCGCTTTGTCGAGCCGGGCCAGGTCTCGACGCCGCCAAGCGCTGCGAGCGATCCGGCCAGCAGCTTCGGCATCGTGACCGACCGGCACGACGTGGAAGAGGTGCTGGGCTACTACGTGGACGGCCTGCTCGTGGACGCCTGTGAGATCCAGCATCGCAAGGCGAACGTGGATTGCAACGTCAAGCGGGGGTTGCCTCTGTTCTATCCCGTGCGCAAGAATCTACGGCGCGCCGAGAAGCTGCTGCGCAACATGAGTGTCGTGGCCGAGATTCAATCGGCCATCGCGCTAGTGCGGCGCCATCAGGGCGCCACGCGCAGCGCCGTGCAGCAATTTGTCGCCGGCCAGGCCGACGCCACCACGGCCGGCCCCAGCGGACAGTCGACATCCTGGAAGCGTTTTGCTCCGGGGACGATCCTCGATACGCATGCCGGCGTCGAGTACGACTTTCCCGCGCAGGGGCTCGACGCTGCCAGCTATGTGGCCGTGCTGCAAGCCGAATTGCGGGCCATTGCCGCCAGGCTCGTGATGCCTGAGTTCATGCTCAGCAGCGATGCCTCGAACGCCAACTATTCCTCGACGATGGTCGCCGAGAGTCCGGCGGTGCGAATGTTCGAGCGCTTGCAGGCCGAACAGGTCGAGGGGGACCTGCAGGTCATGTGCCGCGTTATTGAAGCGGCGCAGCGGGCCGGGCGGCTGCCGGCAACCGCGTCGGTCGATATTGACATTCAGGCAGCTCCGCCGGCGCTGGCGGTCCGCGATGCGCTGAAGGATGCGCAAGTCTCGCGCATCGAATACCAATGCGGCATCCTCTCGCCACAAACCTGGACACAGCGGCGCGGCATGGACTACGCCCAAGAGCAGGCCAACCTTGACGACCACCGGCGCGCGGGTGATAGCGAACTGCCGGGCAAAGCATAGGGGAAGACGCATCCCCGGGTTATTACTCTCTCAGCCTTGCTCTGTAGAAATCCTCTTCCGCCAGCTTAATCCGCTAGCTGGC
>DASXEJ010000275.1 GCA_036490175.1 Pirellulales bacterium
GCTGCCATCGTCGACCAGCACCATCTCGACGGGCAGGCCGGTGCCGCGCACGCGGCGCACCACTTCTTCGATAGTGTGCAGTTCGTTGTAAATGGGAATCACCACCGAAAGCACAAAGCCCGTCGGCAGTTCGTAGATGCCCATCCGTCGGCATATATGGGCACCGAGCAAGCGGCGCAAGGTTTCATAATCCGGCGCGGCATCGGCCTCGGCGGCTGTACCGACGCCGGGACACCAAATGCGCGGCGCCTCGCCCGCAGGGCTGGCGCTTGTGCGCTCATTGCCGCTCGCTTGATTTGGTGAATTCATCGGGTTGAGCGTCCGACCGCTGAGAGGGCATGGCAAAACCTGCCGCTAGGCAACGCGTCCCGGTGCGCAGGCTAAGAACGTGCCGGTTGCTGGCCGATCGAAATCACGTGGATAGCTGACTCGAATTGCCGCCGGTATCCTACGATGAATCGACGATCCTGTACAATCGGCCGAGTTACGCCCGTGACCTACATTTTGGCAGGATCATCGTCCATGATTTCCCCGTTTCGGGCGGCCGCCATACAAACCTCAAGTAGCGAGGACAAAGCCGCCAACCTGCTGGCAACCACGGCCCTGGTCGAGCGGGCGGCCGCGGCCGGTGCACAACTGGTCGCTCTGCCTGAAATGTTCAACTGTTACGGGCGGGCGTCGCAGATCCTGGCGGCGGCCGAGTCGGTCCCCGGCCCTACGAGCGAGGCCTTGTGCAGCCTGGCGCGCCGGCTGGCGATCACGCTCGTGGCAGGCAGCTTCTGCGAGCGCACTGCCGATCCCGCCAAAGGGTTCAATACGAGCTTATTGATCGGGCCCGACGGGAATGTGCTGGCCCAATATCGCAAGCGACATCTCTTCGACCTGGAAATTCCCGGCCAGGTCAGTTGCCGCGAATCGAGTTGGCTAACGGCTGGGGACGACCTGTGCGTCACGGGCACGCCCTGCGGGCGGATTGGCCAGGCCGTTTGTTACGACCTGCGTTTTCCCGAAATGTTTCGCGAAATGGTCGACCTCGACTGCCAAATCATCTGTATTCCGTCCGCATTTACTTTGACCACCGGACGCGATCACTGGGAAACGCTGCTGCGGGCGCGCGCTATCGAGAATCAGGCCTATCTGATCGCGCCGAATCAGTTCGGCCAGCATGCGCCGGGACTGACAAGCTACGGCCGATCGATGATCGTTGATCCGTGGGGCACCGTGCTCTGCACCGCAGCCGACGACTGCGGAATGATTCTCGCCGACATCGACCTATCGCGAGTCGCCGAGGTGCGCGCTCGTCTGCCGGCTCTGCAGCATCGCCGCGACCGACGAATTGCGCGATCGTAAAAAGCGTCGCAAAAATTTTGATTCCGCTAGCAGAGCGCATTAGGCCCGCTGCGCTGCTGCGTTTTCGCCAATCTCGCGCGGCGCGCGCGCTCAAATCGTCGAGACGTGCAGCGCGGGTCAATCCATATCGAGATTGCAAGCAGTTTTTTTGCAAAGATGGTGACTTGCTGTTTGTTGTATCTCTTCGGATTTTGATTCTTGACAATCGTCGTTCGCTTCGCAAAATGTGCGGATGCGTTGATCAAGAGTTTGCGACGTACGTTCATCCTGTCACTCAATCCTCTTGCTGTTCAGCACGAGTTCATGTCGACCAGAAGATTCCATCGGAAGTCGACAATGACGCAAGTTCGAGTAACATGCTGTGCCGTGCACTTGGCGTGGCCGTTGACGTGATCCACGTCTCGAAAATGCTAGCAGCCTACGTGGTGACGTGTGGAACTGCTTGGGATACAGTGCTGCGGCTGGGCGATAGTTAGGGTAAGCAGTGTTGGTGGCGGACTGTCTTGAGTGACGGACTTTGTGCCGTTGATGACTGCAAAAAATCCGTCGTGTCATTGGTCAGGATGGCCGGACATGCGGACAACTACTCTGTGATTGACTCAAACGACCGATTGATTGAAGCGATTGGGGGAGCGACGACATAGGGAACGACTGTCGGTGACTATAAGGTCACTTACACGGAGGTTCCCCCCAAGCGTTTTTATGTCACGGCCAGTATCAAATCGCGGGCCCGGCGGTGCATCAAGGCCATGGCAGTCCGCTTCTCATCCACCGCCAAGCGGTGTTGAGAACCGTCAGATTGGCTGAATATCGATTCTCTGGGCCCGGCTCGTAATGCGCGCGACGGCCCAGCGGCGCAATTCGTGTACAATGGTGCTGGCGGTCCGCCCACGGATCGCGCATGCAACGTATCTCAATTCGCCCGCGGCCAATCCTTGCGGCGACTCTCTGTCATGGCACTCTGTCTGGTGGCCTTGGGGGCCAATATCGGCGATCGGCGCGGCACCTTGTTGCAGGCTGTAGCCCAGCTCGCAGCTGCGCCAGGAGTGACGGTACGCGCCGAGAGCGGCTGGCAAGACACACTGGCGGTCGGCGGCCCGCCTGAGCAGCCTGAATATCTAAACGGCGCCGTCCTCCTGGAAACATCGCTGGCTGCGCCCGCCGTGCTATCGATCCTCAAGCAAATCGAAGTGTCGCTGGGACGCGTGCGCGACGTGCGCTGGGGCCCCCGGACTGTCGATTTGGACTTGCTGCTGTACGACGATCTGGTGCTCACCTCGCCCGACTTGACCGTGCCGCATCCGCGAATGGCCTTTCGGCGCTTTGTAATCGAGCCGGCGGCCGAAATTGCCGGCTGGATGCGCCATCCGACGATTGGTTGGACGCTGCGCGCATTGCGCGATCATCTGCGCCATGCCGTGCCCTACGTGGCAATCGCTGGCTTCGATGCCGCCGCCAGAATCCGATTGGCGGCGAATCTGGCCTCGCAAAGTCACGGCCGCTTGATCAGCGCCCCTTTTCCGGTCGAATATGCCTCGGGAACAGGCGCCGACTCGACTGGCCCGGTCCGCGGTCGGGCGATAGAATTGCTCGACTCGTATCGCCGGCTGCTGGACAGGGATCAATGGGCCGAGCTATCGCGATTGGCCGTCAGCGATTTTTGGATCGAACAGCCGTGCAGCGACGCTTCGTCGATGAGGCTCGGGCAAGTCGAGCAAGAATTTGCCCTGGCCGTCGCCGCCGCTCGCACAACGACGATGCGCCCGAAGTTGTTGATCCTGTTGGATCCGCCGACAAATCTCGCGGACGCCAACCAGCGGGCGCGAGCACTTGCTGTCCTGGCACAGCGGCCAGGTGTGGGGCCGCTTTTGCACCTGACGAACGCGTCGCCTGAGGAGAACCTGGCACAGGCCGTAGCGGCGGTCGAGGCCATGACATAGGCCCTAGATCGCGGCTGGTGATGGCTGCGGAGCATCGGGAACAAGTCCGCTAGATCACGTTACAAAACGGACAGAGACCATCGTGAAATTTCCATGACGCAAGGAACCTCGACTCCTGCAACATCGGCCAGCGATACCTGCCGTATTATTCCGACAGGCGCCGCATTACGCGACGCCATCGCTTCGGCTCGACGTGCAGGGCGCACGATCGGGTTCGTGCCGACGATGGGAGCGTTGCACGCCGGCCATACGAGCCTGGTTGACGCCGCGCGCCAGGAGTGTGATCTGGTCGTCGCGTCGATCTTTGTCAATCCAACGCAGTTTGGCCCCGGTGAAGATTTTGAGCGGTATCCGCGCAACCTAACTGCCGATGTGGCGCAACTAGCGCCGCGCGGCGTCGAAATTGTTTTCGTTCCATCGCCGACAGAAATCTACCGGCCGGGTCATGCGACGATCGTCGAGGTCGCGGGCGTGACCGAGCCGTTGGAAGGACCCATTCGACCGGGCCACTTTCGCGGCGTGGCCACGGTGGTTCTAAAGCTGTTGAATCTGGTCGCGCCTGACGTCGCGTTTTTCGGCCAGAAAGATTTTCAGCAGTCGTTGGTCGTGCGTCGGCTGGTCGCCGATTTGGATGTGCCGGTCAAGATTCGCGTCTGCCCCACAGTGCGCGAACCCGACGGATTGGCCATGAGCTCGCGCAATGCCTATTTGGCTCCGGACGATCGGCAGAAAGCGCTCGTGCTGAGCCGTTGTTTGGCGCACGCTTGCGAACTGTTTGAGTCGGGTCAGCGTGATGCTGCGGTGATCAAGCATCAAATGCGCGAGATGTTCGACGACGCGCCGGGCGCGATGATCGACTACCTGACGCTGGCGGACAGTGAATCGCTCCACGATGTCGACGAAGTAACGCCGCACACCGTGGCGCTCGTGGCGGCCCGGGTTGGCAGCGTCCGCCTGATCGACAACTGTTTTCTTGGGCAGAAACCGCTGTGGCAGTGACAATTGCCGACGAACGGCAGATAGCAAACCTAGACCAGCAATACACCGACTGATTACCGACGACTCATACTTATGCTTTCCACCCTCTTTTACATTCCGACCGAAGTTGCAGGTTATCCCGTGTTCGGATTCGGACTACTCTTGGCCGTTTGGGGTATAGGCAGCGTACTTTTGTTGGCATGGCTCATTCGCCGGCAAGGGCTCAACGCCGATACGCGCGGCTATCTACCTGTGCTGCTGTTGTTGGGAGTCGTGATCGCCTACTTGTTGCCGGCTATTTCCGAGCCCGCAGGGCTGCCGATCCGCGGCTATGGGATGATGCTATTGGTGGCCGTGGTCTCGGGCGTGGGTATGGCCGTGTATCGCGCGCGACGGATGGGAATCGAGCCCGAGTTGATCATGTCGCTGGCCTTCTGGTTGTTCGTTAGTGGCATCGTCGGGGCGCGCTTGTTTTATCTGATCGAATATTGGGACAAGTTGATCGCCGGCAAATCGCTTGGCCAGGCCTTGGCCGCCGCGGTCAGCATCAACGAAGGGGGCCTGGTCGTTTACGGCATGCTGGTTGTAGGAGGGGGCGCATTGCTGGCCTTCATCTACTGGTATGACGTACCCGGACTAGCGCTCGCTGATTTGATCGCGCCCAGCGTGGCGATCGGGCTGGCATTCGGGCGTATCGGCTGCTTTCTGAACGGTTGTTGCTTTGGTGGGCCGTGTGATCTTCCTTGGGCCGTCTCCTTCCCGAAAGATAGCGGCCCCCATGAGCAACAGATTCGGCTCGGCCAGGTCTACGGCATAATGGTCGTGGCGGATAAAGAACATCATCCTGTGATCGGCGAGGTGATGTCCGGCGTGCCGATGGCCAGCGTTGGGCTGAAGGTAGGCGACCGCATCGAGACGATTAATCGCCACGAAGTCCCCACGCTCTCGGAAGCTCAGCAGGAATTGGGCGAAGCCTTTCTAGCCGGCAAACCGCTCGAGTTGACCACCAAGCGCGGTGTTTACCGCTTGAGCGCCGTTCCGGGCACCGACCTGCGCAGTCGACCGGTTCACCCAACGCAACTCTATAGTGCGATCGATGCGTTCCTGCTGTGCGCATTCCTGATTGCCTACTATCCCTACCGTCGGTGCGACGGCGAAGTGACCGCGCTTACACTGACGCTGCACCCGCTCAGCCGCTTTATGCTGGAAATCATTCGCACCGACGAGGGGCCGGTCTTCGGCACGGGCCTGAGCATCTCCCAAAATATCAGTCTGCTGGTGCTAGCGGGCGGGATTGGCCTGTGGTTTTATGTCAGCCGCCAGCCGCGCGGCACGATCTGGCCGCCCCGTATCGCGACGGTCTGATGCGCGTCGATGGAATTCCGCAATTTCGCCGTGATTTGCCCCGTTGGGTAAGTCCCGCGCGGCCCCCAAAGGCAAGATTCGGCAGACGTCGCGGCGGGGTTTGCGTCCGCCCCCATTCGGGTAAAATGCCAATACAATCGCGGATACGGCGAGGTTTGGCCCCGTCGACCGCTGCACGCACGCTTGTACTAGTGCGCGAAACCTAGACGCACGCCACTACAGACCTTTTGGAGATGATCATGGTTCCTGATGCCGGCGAATCGAAACTCCCCCGCTGCTTTCTCGACATCACAGCCGACGGCAAGCCGCTGGGCAGGATCGTGATCGAGCTGCGCGCCGACGTCGTGCCCAAGACGGCCGAGAATTTTCGCGCTCTTTGCACCAACGAAAAAGGCTTCGGCTACAAAGGGAGCCCATTCCATCGCGTCATCCCCGACTTCATGTGCCAGGCGGGTGACTTTACCCGTGGTAACGGCACCGGCGGTAAGTCGATCTACGGCGAAAAATTCGCTGACGAGAATTTCAAGCTCAAGCACAGCGGGCCGGGCGTCCTGAGCATGGCCAACGCGGGTCCCAACACCAACGGGTCGCAATTCTTCCTGTGTACGGTGCCGACGCCATGGCTCGACGGCAAACATGTGGTCTTCGGGAGCGTCGTCGAAGGAATGGACATCGTGAAAAAGGTCGAAAAGCTCGGCTCCCGCTCAGGAGAGACCTCGGCCAAAATTGTCGTCGCGGACTGCGGAACGTTGTAAACGTAAACACGCACGGGGGCATCGTTATGGTGAGTGCATGCCTGCGGAGTCGACACGGCTGCCTTGACTTGGCCATGCTGATGGCCATCAATATGTTGGCGCTGTCGCTAACAGCGGCGCGCGCTGATGAACCATCGACTGCCGCTGAGGTGCCGCTCAAAAAGGTTGTGCGCGTGATCGACACGTTCGGCAAGTCCGTCGTCGGGGCGATCGTGGTTCCCTGGGCGATTCGTTCCGAACGTGGTCATGGTGCCTGGACCGTTGAGGGGTGGGGAGGGAGCGAACCGCCGAAGTTGACGACTGACGCCGCAGGCGAAGTGACGATTCCCTTTCCTCGTTTCATCGACAAGGAACGGGAAACCAAGCCCAAGGCTCTTACCTGCCGCGTCGAACATCCTGACTTCGCCGAAACGGTTTATAACGACGTAGCCGTGGTCGACGCGGAATTGCCGAACGAGGCCGTCATCACGTTGCATCCGGGCGCCAGGGTCTCGATCGCCGCCTATGCCGGCGATGAGCCGCTGGATGTGACACATGTTCATGCGCTGTGGAGCAGTGCCTCGCACTGGTCTCACGGCTCTCCTGTCAGTGGCCAGGCTGGCCAACATGGATGGCGCGAGTTGCCGCGGCTGCCGGCCGGTTCGGAATTGCTGCGGCTGCTCTATGTACCAGACGACGGGCCGGTCATGTTCAGCGGCGTCCGGCAACTCGAGTTGGCCGATGGCGAGCGGTACAAGGTGCGCCTGGAAATGAGGAAAGCGTGCCGCATCAACGGGCACATAGACGATTCGGTGCCGCGCCCGGTGCAAAACGGGCGCGTCGTTGCCGAAGTCAACGCCCGAGCCAACGGTGATGGGCGGAACACGCTCGATTGGCGTGAGAGCGCATTAATCGGCCCGGATGGTTCCTTCACCTTGGAAGCGATGCCACACGGCGATTTGCAAGTCATCGCTCTGTGCGACGGTTTCATGGCCGAGTCGGGCGAGCCGCCAGAGTTTGCCGCCGATCACGAGCGGCAACAGGTCTCGGCGTTCAACCGTCCGCAGGTTTTCCCGATCGCGGACGAACAGCACGAGATCACGCTCAAGATGACGCCCACGGCCGACTGCCTGGTGCGCGTGCTCGATCCCGATCGGCAGCCGGTGCAAAGCGCCACCTGCAGCTTCTGGCCTAATGTCGGCTGGTGGGGAGGTGGAAGCCAGATTTATTGCCATCCCCTATACGGGACCCTCGCGGTGCTTAAAAACCCGGACGATATCAAGACCGCCCTCAAGGCAGACAAGTTGTATAGCGCGATGACCGACGCCGAAGGGGTTGCGCTCGTCAAAAACTTGCCCCCTCAGCAAGGCAGCACGTTCGTGGTAAGTGACGAGAAAGTGCAGCTGAAGGTGGCAGGCGATCAAGGCTACGGCCATGCCGACCTGACCGCCGGCGAGCCTAATAATGTCACCGTCACGCTACTAGAGAAGAGGAAGTAATCGGCGCGTGTCCGCAGTTTTCTGGAAAACCGGATTACCGCGTAGCGGACTCGGCCCGATTCAATTCCTGCCAAAGCGCGGCAAACCACATCAGTCCCGCCCGGCGCTGGCCAATTCCAGAAAAGTGCCGGCGCGTTCCCAGGCCGCCCCGATTGTCGCCATCGAGAATGTCGGTATCGGGCCCAGGACGGAAGCCTGGCATGGTCCACAGCTGGCCGATCGCGGCGCGGATGCGACCCTCGCCGGCTGGGTCTTTGTAAACCGTGGGGTGCAAGGTCGATTTGGCCAACAGCCAAGGCGGATCGAAGCCCCATTGTTTCGCCAGTGCCTCGCGAATGGTCACCAGGTTCTTTACGTAGTAATTGGTGTCACGATGCTCGATGACGTCCGACTCTCCCTGCTGCCAGAGCACGGCGCGGAAGCGACTGATGGCACTCCCCGCCGCTGCCAGGCGGTTGTACAGCTCCTCGCCCGGCAGCCATTGCCTGGTGGACGTACCACCGACGGCAACATTTACGAAGCCAACCGGCACGCGCAACAGCGGTAGCAGCAGGTTGCCGGTCGTCGGCCAGATCGTGCCGCCGTCGCCCGCATTGGGTTGTGGATCATTGGCCACTTGCCACGTTTTCTTTACCGCGTCGAAAGCGACGACTCGGCCGTGAGGATCTTCGACCTTGGTGATCTCGTCGTTCGCGCCTACGGCATACGACTGGCCGGCGATGACAAACACTTCCCCCACGCCGAACGGCTCGACGTTTCCGCTCGCAACAACCTGCTCGGCACGTCGTGCGCGAAGTTCAAGCCTATACCATCCCCCGGCCGCCACGCGCCCGGTTGCCGACCAAGTGCGGTCCTGGACGTCCCCTTGGATCATGGCCCAATCAGTGCTCGCACCAAACGCCCCCGGCAAGGCAATAACGCGATACTCGAACACCGGCTTGTCGTTTCCGGCATATGTCGCCAGCGGCAGCAGAGCCTCGAAATGCACGTTGGCAAAGCCGAGCGCCGGACCGCCGGGTTCGTGCTCGTGGGCGTGGGGCGGGTCGAAGCCCTCGCGCTGCACCACCTGGTACGGTTGCGGATGACGCAATTCCATTCGCACGGGCACGTCGGCCCATGCCGTAGGAACGATGCCGACAATGCTTGCGATCAACAACCCGCACGAGAACGCACGTCGCTCTGCCATCACTTTCACAGCCTTTTGGTCATGAGTTTGCGAATAGGATAGACGTGGGCTTGGCTCCGCTCGCACTGCAGATCGCGCCCGTATTATTTGGCGCCGCCGGCGCTCGCCTTCCAAATTGGGTCGGCAGGTGAATCCGAGGCCGATCGAAACCAACGGGTCATCGTCAATTTCTGTTGAGTATAAAACATCACGCCTTCGACACCTTGCATATGCAGGTCGCCGAAGAATGATTTGTTCCAACCGCTAAACGGAAACCAGGCCATCGGAGCCGGCACGCCGACGTTTACGCCAATCATGCCGGCATTAAAGTGCCGCTGAAACTCGCGCGCCGCCCAGCCGCTTTGCGTGAAGATGCTGGCGCCGTTACCGTATTCGCAGTCGCGCCCTACGGCCAGCGCCTCGTCGAGGTTCGACGCCCGCACGACCGACAACACGGGGCCGAAGATTTCCTCGCGGGCCAATCGCATCGTCGGCTGCACGTGATCCACGACGCTTGGTCCAAGCAGGAAGCCTTCGTGGGGCAGATCGAACGAACGTCCGTCGAGCGCCACTTCGGCTCCTTCGCCGCGCGCTACGTCAAGAAACGTTGCCACGCGATCGCGGTGGTCGCTGGTCACGAGCGGCCCCATATCGACATCCGCGCCGTGATCCGTGGGTCCGACCTTCATCTGCTTTCCCACACGGCAGAGTTCCTCGACCACATCATCGGCGATGCGGCCCACCGGTACCGCGATGCTGCCCGCCATACAGCGCTCGCCGGCGCAGCCAAAAGCCGATGTCTGGAGAGCTTTGACAGTTTGCCCCAGGTCGGCGTCGGGCATGATGATCAGATGATTCTTCGCGCCGCCAGCGGCTTGCACGCGCTTGCCATGCGCGGTGCCCGTCGTGTAGACGTATTTGGCGATGTTCGTCGAACCGACAAATGACACGGCGCGGACCAGCGGGTGCGTCAGCAGGGCGTCGACGGCCGTCTTGTCGCCATGCACAATATTGAACACGCCGGCGGGCAAGCCAGCTGCGACGAGCAATTCGCCGAGCTTCATGGCCGAGAGCGGAACTTTTTCCGACGGCTTCAGGACGAAAGCATTGCCGCACATGAGGGCAACCGGGAACATCCACAATGGGACCATCGAGGGGAAATTGAAGGGCGTGATGCCGACGCACACGCCCAGCGGATGGCGGCTGGTCTGGCAATCGACGCTCGGCGCCAGATTCTCGAGCGATTGCCCCATCAGCAGGCTGGGAATGCCGCAGGCAAACTCCACCATCTCGATGCCACGCTGCAATTCGGCGCGGGCTTCCGAGATTGTCTTGCCGTGCTCGCGCGTCACGAGCGCTGCCAGTTCCTCGCTATGGGCCTGCAATTGCTCGCGGAATCGGAACATGACGCGAGCCCGCTCTACGACAGGGGTATCGCTCCAGCTGGGCAGAGCCTCGTGCGCTGCGCGTACGGCGCGATCGATCTCCTCGGCCGTACAGAATGGGACCACCCCTTGCACACGACCCGTCGAGGGATTGAAAACGTTGCCACGGCGATTGCTCGTCGACTTTTCGAGCTGGCCGCCGATGAGGATTGGTACTTCCAGGGATGCGGCACTATCGTCGGAAACTGCCGATGACATAGATCGACCTCCATGGCTGGAAGGTGTCAAACAATATTGTGCTTTTCATGTGCGCTGAGCAAAGGCGCACAGCGAATCGACTTGTCTACGAGGGGGACCAGGCCGTAATATCTGCCTTGGCACCTCTAAGGATTCGTCTTCGTCGGGTAGTATAGGGGCAAATCAATTTCGTTGTCAGCAGTCGGTTGAAGCATATGCCACGAATAGTCCGCGGCGGATTGATCCAGGCGACTCTCTGCGAGCCAGCCACATCGCCCGTGGCCAAGATCAAA
>DASXEJ010000276.1 GCA_036490175.1 Pirellulales bacterium
CTGACGTTGACGTTGACCCGAGTAACATCCTTAACGCCGAGTTCGTCGTTGTAATCGTCGGTCATAAACCGACTGCGGAGCAGGATGGGCGTTGTGGCGACGAAGCATCGTGATCTTTGGCATGAAGCGGATGTGCCCTGACCCTTGCCCTCAACCTCCAGTCGAGCCGGCTCCCTTCGCTGTCCTGCCAACAGGCGTTGTTGTGGCCTCGTTGGGTGCGGCCAGACTCATCACGGGCCAGCAGCTTCGGAGTTCCCTGCGAGAGCAATCGCGTGGAAAAGGCGCTACGGGCCTTCGCCACCCATTCGCATAAGTCATCGCTCGAGATCGCAGTTCAGGCGCGGCGGGTTTCCCGTTTAATGATCGGCTGAGCTTGATAAGAAAGTGATCAGAACGAATAGAGCACTTGTGGCATTAACACTTCGTTATGTACCGGGCGGAGCCGATGGCCGATGATGAAGTGACAGACAGCCGGCGCCCGACTGTGGTGGCGCCGGCGGAAACGCCTGGCCTTAGGGGCCTGTTGACGCTGGCCGTTGCCGTGGTGGTGGTAGCTGGCCTGTATCTCGGCCGCACCGTTCTGATCCCGATCACCCTGGCAGTGCTACTGTCCTTTCTGCTGGCACCCATCGTCAATCTGCTGCGCCGTATCCATCTGGGTCGCGTGCTGTCGATTATCGTCGCTGTCTTGCTCGCACTTAGCATCATATTGGCGATGGGCGGTTTGATCGGCGCCCAATTGGCGGGATTAATGCAGGACGTGCCGCAATATGCCAGTACGGTGCGCGCTAAACTCGAATCCGTCCAGACCTTCGCGTCCACTCGGATGAAGTTCGTGACGGGCCGCTTCGGACCACAGTTTGAACCGGCGGCCCAACCCCACGAAGCCAAGAACCCGGCCGAGCAGAAGCTTGTCCAGGTGGAGGTTCACCAGCCAGACCCAACCCAATTTCAACTTGCGGAACGGATCCTCTCCCCGATTGTCGACCCCTTGTCCACCACGGCGATCGTATTGATCGTCGCGATTTTCGTGTTGTTGCAGCGCGAGGATCTGCGCGATCGCCTGATTCGCCTGTTTGGGTCCTCTGATTTGCATCGTACCACCGTTGCGATGAACGACGCAGCGCGTCGATTGTCGCGTTACTTCCTGACCCAGCTTGGAATCAACGCGGCATTCGGCCTGATAACGGGAACCGGCTTGTTCCTGATCGGCGTGCCATCGCCACTCTTGTGGGGGATTATAGGGCTGCTGCTTCGCTTCGTGCCCTATGTCGGTGCTGCCCTCGCTGCCGTCTTGCCGCTGGCACTGGCCGCCGCCGTCAGTCCTGACTGGTCGATGACGTTGTGGACCGCCGGGCTCTACTTGATCACCGAGGTGATCATGGGCCAGGTTGTCGAGCCGCTTCTGTATGGCCACAGTACCGGTTTGTCGCCGTTCTCCGTTGTGGTGTCAGCGACGTTCTGGACCTGGCTTTGGGGACCGATTGGCCTGATCCTCTCCACGCCGCTGACGTTATGCTTGGTCGTTCTGGGCCGGCATGTCGAGCGGCTGGAGTTTCTAGACGTGATCTTGGGGGACCGGCCCGCTCTGACGCCCGTTGAGAGCTTCTATCAGCGTATGCTGGCGGGCGATCCGGACGAGGCTCGCGGCCAAGCAGAGGTACTACTGCGCGACCGTCCGCTGTCGTCCTATTACGATGAGGTTGCTCTGAAAGGCCTACAACTTGCCGCCAACGATGCTGCTCGGGGGGTGCTGACCGAAGCTCAATTGGAACGAATCAAGACTTCGATGCAGGACTTGATCGACGATCTGGATGAGTATGACGACCAGGATCCCGAAACAACGGAGGTGGCCGATAGCGCGCCGACAGCGCCCTCGCGTAGCGAGCAGGCTGTGCCACGGCATCCTGCCCCAGGCAGGATCGCGGAGGATGCGTTGCCGTTAGCGTGGCGTACAAAGGCGCCCGTGCTCTGCGTCGCCGGTCGTGGGCCGTTGGACGAGGCGGCGGCCAGCATGCTAGCTCAGTTGCTGCACAAGAACGGCCTCCGCGCCCGTGTCTTGAAGCACGAAGTGACATCGCGTACGCATGTCGGCACACTGGACGGTGAGGGTGTGGTGATGGTGTGTCTTTGCTACCTGGAGATCACCGGTACGCCGTCTCATCTGCGCTACCTGCTCCGTCGTCTGCGGGGGCGTCTCCCTGCGGCTCGCTTGTTGGTCGGATTGTGGCCCACGGAGCAGGCGATTCTGACAGATGACCGTTTACGGGTGGCGCTCGGCGCGGACCTTTATGCCTGTTCGCTGCGCGAGGCGGTGGAAGTTTGCCTGGATGCGGCTCGGTCGGACACTTACCCCACCGCTGCGTAGCCGATCGCGATTGTCTCGCTCGAATTTTAGGTGGCCAGTGCCTGTCTGGTCGTGCTTGTCGGCAGTTCAAACAATACCAACGGCTCCGTCCCAAGTGTACGGAGCGGATCCATGACACCCAAGGAGAATTTTAGGGCTTTAACCCATGAACGAAATAAAATTGCCGAGCCGAGTACATTTCGCCTGTCAACTACAACAGCCGCTTCCCGATCACGTGCATTCAGTCGATGCCGGCAAGCGTAACGAACCGGCGACACAATCTCGCACATGGGCTGGCGTGCAAACTACGCCAATGCCCTACCGGCTGCTCAAGGCGATCGACCTACACATATGTTCAGGTCCGGGCGGCAGCCCAAAAGCAACCGAGGGGAGCGCGAACGAGGAAGGCTTTCAATAATTTGGCGCATGTTTCGACGAATTCTTACGCAGCGGGTTCCAATGCCTCTTTGTCGCACGCTGTAATTGGTTGCTTTCTGCCCCGGCTGTGCCGCCCGTACCGAGCACAGACCAAAGGTAAGGTCGAACGTTTCATTCGATACTTACGTCACAGCTTCTGGGTGCCGCTGGACAGCCGGTTGCGTCCGCTCGGCGTAAAGGTTGATGCGGCAACAGCCAACATAGAAGTCCGCAAATGGCTGCGTGACACGGCGAATGTGCGGCTGCACGGCACGACCGCTTCGTCACAGACGGGGGGGCGAGCCTGCTAATGCTCCCTGTCTTCGCAGCCATCGGATCCGCATATCACAATGATCAGCGTACCAGAAAGGGCCGCGCGACACCGCGGCAACCCGGGTCGAGACGAAACACCCCACCTGCCTGTGGCTCTCTTGCCTTTGCCTCCGCGCTCATTTTATCCGATGCGCTGGTGAAATAGAGCGTGGCGAGGTCATCGCCGGCAAAAGCAGGCATTGTCGGCTGACTAACCGGT
>DASXEJ010000277.1 GCA_036490175.1 Pirellulales bacterium
CTGCGCCCCGTTAACCGGTCGAAAATGGTCTCAGTCACCGGGCGCGGACGCCACATCATCGCCCTGGCCCAAGCCGCCCTCGCGCAGGTACACTTGGTACTCCCGCGCCTGTAGCTCAGGGGATAGAGCAACGGTTTCCTAAACCGTAGGTCGCAGGTTCGAATCCTGCCAGGCGTACTCGATCATCCGAGGCACTGGGTCGACCGGTCATCTCTTGCTCCATTTCGTCAGCACCAGATACGACAGCAACGATATGCCGAAGCTGATGAACCAGGCATAGTGGTAAAGCGCCGTCCAAATCGGCGCGAATTCCGCTGCCCCCACCGTGGCCAAGAAGCCCGGGACGCACGGGGCGATGCCCAACACCGTGGCGATCAGAGCCGCGGGATTGAATCCGCCGCGATACCAGTAAGGGCCTGTCCGGGCGTAAAGACCGGCCAGGTCGAGGCGCGTGCGGCGGACCACAAAATAATCGGCAATTAGAATTCCGCCGACCGCACCTAGCAAGGCCGAATATGCGACCAGCCAGCGAAAAATGTAGCCGCTAGGGTCGGCAATCAGCTTCCAAGGTTGAATCAGCACTCCGATCACGCCCGTGATCAATCCGCCCGCGCGAAACCCGATGCGTCGCGGCCAAAGATGCGCAAAATCATTCGCCGGGCTCACCACGTTGGCAGCGATATTGGTCGCTAGCGTTGCTAAGCAAAGCGACGCCAGCGCCACGATCAGCACCACAGGGTTCTGGAACTGCGAGAGCAAAAACACAGGATCCCACAGTTGGCGCTGCTCTTCGACCGGCATGTCGGCATAAATGACGAAGGCCGCCGACGTCACCGCCACGCCAATGAATGAAAACAGTCCCATGGTGGTCGGCAGGCCGAGGGCCTGACCGAGAATCTGATCGCGCTGCGAGTAGGCATAGCGGCTGAAGTCCGGAATATTCAACGATAACGTGGCCCAATAGCCCACGTTCGCCGTTAGTGCCGGAAAGAAAAACATCCAGAATTGCCCCGCCTTGGGGCCGCCGGGTGAAAATGCGGACGGCTGCGAAAACATCGTTCCGAAACCGCCGGCGCGATGATAAGCCCAGGTTAGCAGCGCCAATCCTAGCACGATCAGGAGGGGGGCCTTGATATTGAGCAAAACGCGAATCGACTCGATTCCCCGATAGACAACGATCATGTTGATCGTCCAGAAAAGCAGGAAGCATCCCAGCTGCGGCCCGCTTACTCCCAGACCCGCTATCAATTCCGCACGATCCCAAGCTGGCAGGAAAATGGACAAGATCGTGTAAATCGCCCAACCACCGATCCATGTCTGGATGCCGAACCAGCCACAAGCCACGAGCGCGCGCAAAAGGGCCGGCACGTTCGCCCCCAGAATTCCGTACGACGCGCGGCAATAAACCGGAAACGGAATGCCGTATTTGGTGCCGGCATGGGCATTGAGCACCATCGGCAACAGCACGATCACGTTCCCCAAAAAGATCGTCAGCACGGCCTGCCACCAGCTCATTCCCTCGTCGATGAGCGAGGAAGCCAGCATGTAGGTCGGGATGCAGGCGGACATCGAAACCCACAGCACGGCGATGTCCTTCAAGCCCCAGCGTCGTTCGGCGCGTGATACGGGCGCCATATCGCGACTGTAGTAGGGCGAATTGCTCAGGTCAGGCGGCAGTTCAAAATCGCCTGCCTGCGCGGCGCTGGGGCCGCGAGCGAATGATGGCGTCATGATCCCTCAAAGTTGCTACACGGCACGGCAGCATAGTGGCTGACTGTTCGATTCGCTGCTGTTACACAGGTGCCAACGAGCTGCTTGCTAGCGACGGGCGCGCTCTTGACTGGCGCACGCGACAGCCTATTCGCCAATATCCTCGTTCCACAAATCAGGGCGGGCCGCGATAAAGTCGCGCATCAGCCGAATGCACTCGGCATCGTTGACGATTACCAGTTCGACACCGCGCGACCGTACATAATCCTCGGGGCCTTGAAATGTCTGGTTCTCGCCGATCACGACCTTTGGCACTTTGTACAGCAGCGCGGTGCCGCTGCACATGTCGCATGGCGATAATGTCGAGTACAGCACGGCACGACGATAGTCCCGCGCCGACAGGCGCCCGGCGTTCTCCAGACAATCCATTTCGGCATGAAGTGTCGGGCTGCCGCGTTGCACGCGACGATTGTGGCCACGTCCGACAATGCGTCCATCGATAACAAGTACGGAACCGATCGGGATACCTCGTTCGGCGAGGCCAGCTTTGGCTTCGTCGAGAGCGGCTTGTAAAAACGGGTCCATGGCAAGGCCTCCTGCGCACTCAGCTGCGGGCGATAAACGCCGGGTCTTGGAACTGCTGTTCGGCCGCCCGCACACGATCCGCGCCGTCATTATTGCCAGCCATCCGCACATAGAACTGGCGGGCGCCGGGTCAGTCTAGGCAATCCGCCGGAAGACTGCTACCGTCGTTTGGCGTAGGGTATCTTTCTAAGAGACAAGCGATTTGAAGTACCGCCGCCATAATCGTGAGGCTTGTCGGCTTCGGCGCCGTTACCATTTTTAATCACGAAGACAAAAAGACGCCGTCCCGTTTTTTGAGAGATTTGTCATGGCCGATCTCGCAACGACTGTCGATGGGCTAACGCTACCTAACCCGTTCGTAATTGCCTCGGGCCCGCCAGGGACGAATGCGAACGTCATCGGCAAGGCCTTCGATGAGGGTTGGGGCGCGGTGATCTGCAAGACCGTCAGTCTGGATGCGTCGAAGGTAATAAACGTGCAGCCGCGCTATGGGCGCTTGCGCACCCATGAGTCGCAGGAGATTTTTGGCTGGGAA
>DASXEJ010000278.1 GCA_036490175.1 Pirellulales bacterium
CTCGGGCGGCAACTACCAGACGCTCAGTCCCACAGCCGAAGGCATCAACGGCTCGGGCGACCAGCGCGCGCTGAATTGCACGTCGGTCCGCTATGGGATCAACAAGCTCGGGCATCAGAAGGGCATGCTCGCCTTGCCGGCCGGCCCCGTGCCGAAGGCCAAGGAAGGCGAGCCCCCGTTCCCGCCGGCCCCCAACGTGCTCGGCCCTGGGCACAATCAGGGCATTTTTTCCGCCCACGGCGGCGGTGCTTATGTGCTGTATGCCGACGGTTCCGTGCACTGGAGAGACGAAGACATGGCCCTGCCCGTGCTCCAAGCCCTCTGCACCCGCGACGACAGCATTCAGACCGAAGGCCAGTAGAAGGCGTGGCGTAGCGGAAGGCGTGAGCCTTCCGGCGGTGCCGGCGTAGCGCATGGGCTAGCCCGACCGGCTTTGTCGGCCCGCGAATCGTTTTGACGATCGACCGACTCGCCTGCTATTCTGCTTACATGAGCACCGGCCACGAACCCCATCAAGCTTTTCATCGTGGCACCGCGCCGATCTTTTCGTTGCTCACCCCTGAACAAACGCGACAGCTTGCGGAATTACAGGGCGATATCTCGCTCGCCGATCGCTTCACCGAATTAGCCGCTAAGGCGAACGAGGGCTTGCTCCACGGCAATCGCATCTAAATGTCGGATTGTAAGGCCGCTAGCACGGGAGGTTGACAAAATTTCCTAGTGGCAAGGCTTGTCATTGCTGACGCTGTGCGAAAAATGCCGCCGACGAAGGGTCGTGTCGTCGTTGTATCGGTGGGCACAGGCTAAAACGCAGGCCGCCATTGTTCGCGGTGCTCTTGTAAAGGCAAGGGGAGCACGGCTTCAAAAGTCGAATGCGTCGTTGATAGCAATCGCATAACCGGACATTTAGATGCGATAGCCGTGGGGCTTGCTCACCGACGCCGAGCGGGCTGAGTACGAAGCCTACATCGAGGCCAATAACCTGCTCGCCGTGCTGCAAGCCGAGGCCCGATTCCGTCTCGCGCATCATGACCCTTGAGCAATAAATTGGACCTGTCGCCGCTACGTCCAAATCTCTTGATACTCGCCAGCAAACCGCTAGATTAGGACATTGCGAAGACCTCCGCAATCGGCCAGTTATTGCCCAGGTTTCAGGCCGGCTTACACCTTTGCACTTCAATGGGCGGCTAGACGTGTGACAAAGAGCCCGGCCGCGCGACGACACACAGCGGTGCGGGGAGACACTTTCACAGTATTGGATTGCTGAGATGGCAGATGACAATGCAGGGCAGGCCATCGATATAGGGAAGGCTTTTGTTTTGCTTGTTATTCAGTCCCCACCAGCGTTGGTGACACTCGGGGTGTCCACATTCTTTGGCTATGGCATATCATTCATTCTTTTCGATTACCGGCGATCTCAGATCCAAAAGTCGCACTACATGTTTCACGTGTCGATTGGTCTTGGATATGCGGCTGCCATGTTCTGCCTCGTCAATTTCGACCTTGTGACGCGAACTTTGACAGTTGAGCAGATCACGACTCGCATCCCGTTAACGCTCCTGCTAAGTCTTGGGCTCGCATTTGTAATCATGCTCGTCGGCGCCATTTGGCGTGAGCTTTCGGCACCGTATACAGCTGGGCAAAAAAATGGCAATGATAATTAGCGTCGTCAGCGGCAAGGGCGGATCGGGCAAGAGCCTTTTGACCGCTGTACTCGGCCGAGCTATTGCTCGCGAGGGCGACCGGGTGCTGCTAGTCGACATGGACATATTCGTCCGTGGGCTAACCGTCCTGCTTTTTAGTTTTAGGCGACCTGAGCGGAAAGAGGGCTCTGTTACGGTATCAGACCTGCTCGGCGTTTTCTCCGTAGAAAGCAACGTGAACGATCCGGTCGCCACCGATGCAGCGAAGTTTATGATTCAGCGATTCTTGGAATGCGACCTGCTTCCAGCAGTTGACACGGTGAACGCTCCCCTGGACTACGACGACAGGAAGCTGAGCGACGAAGCCTTTTGCGACGAATGCGTGCGAAATCTATTGGCGTCAATCCAGGACAAGTATGACTATGTTTTTCTCGACAACAGGGCCGGAATGGATAGCTTAATTGCGGCGTCCTGCAGGAACGCGACGATCGTTCTTGCCGTCGCCGAGGATGATGAAGTTGGCCGTCAAACCAACGTTAATCTCGCTCGCTTCCTGCAAACAAGGAAGAATGTGCGTGTCGTATATACAGTCATTAATAAGGGTAGGAATATCCATAGCTACTCGGATATACAGGCGCGAGCCCGTCACCGCAGCGAATTCACGATACTAGGCGTAATTCCTTTTGACATGGATGTACTTGAGGATTTTGGGTCCGACCAATTCTGGACGATTGTAACGGAGACGCTTTACTTTCGCGCTGTTTTGGATGCTTGGAACGCCCTCTCCAAGTTCGTGGATGGCGTTAGGGAACTATCGGTGTCCAAGTATCGCTTCCCACCCCGAATTTTTATGCAGCCGTCCCACGGACGGTACACCTTCATGGAGCGCATACTCAGGATTTATAGCATTGCTTTTGTTATTACTGGAGCGGCTGCTTGGTTTTACGGTGAATTCCGCCAACAGTCCGCGGTGGATCTGTACCAGCTGATCGCGGTGGGTTCGATCTTAGTTGGAGTTGCATGCCTCGTGCTGTCTACCTCCGGCTTCCAAATGTTCATTCGTGGGCAGGCGCGAGACCGAGAAAGACGGGATCGAGAGCGGTAGAAGGCGAAAGGTTTAGTTAATAAAAGAGCTACATCGCGCAACACGCTGCTCCGCCGACGGTGACGGCGTCGGCGCGTTTGAGCGTTAATACCTGTCATTGTCCGACGCGCAACGCCATTGGACATGCCGGGTTCGGATGAACCACACAAACAGCACACGGGAGACTAGCTTGCGCTCCGTGTGCTCGCATCATTGACCGCCGGTTATTGCTAGGGGTGAAAGCGGGGCAGGTCGGATACTGACAAGCCGGGCAACTTTCCGCTACGGTTTTTACCATGCCGCGAACTGCCAGAATTGCCCCCGGCGCGGCATGGCCGGTTGATCGACCTGCCAACTGGCACGTGCGGGTCAACCCGACGACAACCCACAGGAGCTGGATTCGCTACGGCGGAGCGTGCAGCGGCGTCGGCCCGCCCGAGTGGCAGAAACGAATCGCCAAACGCTTGGGTTTGGAGTCGGTCTATCGCCCGACCGGCTGCCCCAGAAAAATCCCCTACCGCGACGGCATCTTCGAGGCGCAGGCGCTCCAATGGCTTCAGCGGATTCGCCCCGTATCGGACCAGTCCTGACCCGTCCTGCTTTTCCGCTGCCGCTTTTCCTCTCGCCTCACGCTCGGCGCCGCTCCCTCAAAACCGGCCCAACCGCTGCTGGCCGGACAATGCGGTCCATTGGCCGACGTCGGAATGAGTATCCGGGCCATTTACCCGTCAAACTGGTTTCGGGGCCTGTATGCGCCCGGCTACAATGGAGGTTCTTCGCCTCCCAGTTTGAAAGACCCGCTCCATGCACTCGGGCTGCGGCCGCTCGGCCGTGCTGTTTTCGATTGTCGCTGCCCTGGGGGGACTCTCTGCGCCGGCGGCCAGAGCCGGCGAGCCGGTGCCCAGCTTCGAGCGTGACGTGCTGCCGGTGTTGTCGGCCTACGGTTGCAACTCGGGCGCCTGCCACGGCAAGTCGCGTGGCCAGAACGGTTTTCACCTCTCCTTGCGCGGCTTCGATCCGCCCGCCGACTACGCCGCCATCGTTCAGCAGGCCCGCGGCCGGCGCGTTTCTCCGGCTTCGCCCGCCACGAGCTTGCTGCTGCGC
>DASXEJ010000279.1 GCA_036490175.1 Pirellulales bacterium
GAGCTATGCCGAGGCAGCTGCCGAAGTCGACTCCCGGGCCGCAATGGCGGCCGTCTGAGATTGCAATCGATGCGTTTCCCCACGGAGTATGCGCCATGTCCACAGCAACCGACTCGACGTTGACCACCAGTGAAATTGCACAGCGGCTGCGCTTGTCTAGGCGGACGGTTTCCCGCCTCGCGGACGAGGGACAAGTTCCCTTTCTGCGAGTCGGTCGACGGCGGCGGTTTGTATGGCACGATGTTATCGCTGCCGTGAGCAGAGCAACGCGAGCCGAGGCCGGCGGTATTGCTGGAACGGCACTTTCTACTGATCCGCCTGAACGTTTTGAACCGTGATAGCAGGATCGTAGATCGATGGCCGCCAAAAAGAATAAGGCGAACAGCCCAACTGCCGCGCGGCGCGTCACCAGCGTGATGCGCGAGGCCGAGGCGTTGCGATGGCGTGCGCTGCGGATGAGCTATCGAAGCATTGGTGAAAGGCTCGGCGTGAACGGAGCAACTGCATGCCGCCTGGTGCAGCGAGCCCTGGGCCGGTTGAAGGGAGATTGCGCGGCAATGGCGGAGCAGGTGCGTCAGCTGGATCTACAGGCGCTGGACCACATGCAAGAGCGTCTAATTCCCGGAATCGAACGTGGCGACTGTCCGTCGGTACTGGCGGCGCTCAAGTGCGTAGAGGTTCGCGGACGGCTCATAGGCACCTTTGCCGCGACCAAAACGGAAAATAAGAACGAAAACGAGAACACCAACAGAAGCGTTTCGTGGCTCACGCGCGCCGAAATGATCACCGAATTACAGCGGGCTCGTGAACGTGCCATGGGTCCAAGGGGTTCAATAACGCCAAACGAAAGGCGATGAAATGTCCAATACACCTGTACTTTTCGGCCATGATTTATCCGGCCCAACATCCGCACGGCCCACGAACTGCGAGCCTGGGCAGTGGTTCTTTGACACCACTAAGGGCGCTGCCGTGTGGTGGAACGGTTCGGCCTGGGTTCTAGGATTGATTGCCGCGCCGCCGGCGGCCCAAGTGATCCAGAATCCGACTGCGAACGGCAATACGAACCTCACCATTGCGGGGGGCGCGGGCACTGGGAACGGGACACTGCAAGTCAAAGACGGCTCTGGCAATACCATCGTCACGCTCAGCTCAAATGGCGGAATTCAGCTCGCACAGGGAACGGGGGTGAGCCTTGACGGCGGGGCCTTTGCCAGCGACGGCGGCGGCAACGTGAGTATGCTCAGCGCAAGTCTCACTGGCGGCTTTTTGTCACTACTTTCGCAGACGATTGCCGTCACCGCATCGACGCCGATTACGTCCAGTAATGTCATCTGCACGGGTACCACGACCGCCCCGAAGCTACCCTTGCCCTCGGCCGGCACAGTCATCTACGTCAAGAATCTGGGTACTGGAAATTGCGTGGTTGCGGCCGATGCAGGCAGCGACATCAACGCCCTCAACTCAGGCACCGGTGCTTCGAGCCTGACGATTGCCACCCTGCACTCCGCCATTCTGATAGCCGACGAATCCCACTGGAACCAACTCGCGTAACCCTCCGTTCATTTTTGCACCCAACCACCTGTAAGGAGAATTTCAATGACCAAAACAGCACCGCCGCCAACGAAATCCGAAGGCCACCAGCAGACGCCCGACATTCTCGCGAAAGCCCACGCCGTGGTTTCCGAGTTTGATGCATGGGCTGTCGGCGACAATCCGAACGACCAGCGGAAGCTCGTGCCGCTGTATACCGCCGCGAGCGCATTCGCCAAGGCGTGGGCGGACGTCGTCGAAGTGCCAGCCGACTGTGCTCGATTCCTAAGGGGATTCTGCAGGTTTGCCGAAGCTGTCATTGCTAACGAACGGCAGCACGAGAATGAATTCCAACGGCCGCGCCATGAACGTGAATTCGCGCCTCCTAGTCGTGCATTTGAAAGTGCGGTTCGCGAGCTCGCGCTGACACTGGCCGCACCAAAGCCGGCACCTTTGGCCCCGCTCGAGTCCGTAATGAGGCTCGATGGCGAGGGAGTCGGTCATCATCAAATTTCCAGGATGTATGGGTTCATCGACAGCCGCGGCGAGCCCGAGGCATGGAAAATCGAGGAAGAGCTAAAGAGCCCCGGCAAGTGGGTCAACGAAAACTGGGTCGACCCACGTCGTCAAGCAGCGCCCGTGAATACCAACCATGACGAGTTGCTCGCGGACGAGCTACGAATTCGTGGGCGGCAGGCAGTCCGCGTCGGAAACGACTGGGCGTCGTCGGCGTATGTGGATTGAGTGGCTGCGGCTGTGCTCCCCGTGTGGTCGGCCGCCGAGTATTTCTCCACTCGGCCGGCCGTCCCACACGGGCACTTTCCAAAAAGGAGGTTTGCAATGCACGTGGTGGTACCACCGCCGCGACCGGGGAAAACCCGCGGCCATCGAATTAGCGAACAGCTAGCCGCGGTTGCCGCTGGCGAAATTATCGACGCCGCTACGGTCGCCGAGATTCTCGCGCGAGCCGGCGGATATCGTGACGCCCTGGCCGACTTTGAGGACGGCAGCGGTCGCGACTCCAACGGCGTGTCCCTACGATGAGCCAGGCCGCCACGTCCACCACCGGTAAGAACAGTTTTGAGGCGGACAGGCGCTGAAGGATAGTGATATGGTGAACAAGTTTGCGTTCCTGGATGTCTATTCGACCGCCCATTTGGATGGTATAAAAATCGGCTTGAATGGAAGCAGCTTGCGCGGTGTTCATCCATTGACCATGTCACGGTGATCGCAATTGCCTTCCGGACGCCCCAGAAGCCCCTTTTTTTCCCAGGGCTTGGCCGCCTTGAGGAGGGCACGAATAATGCACAATCAGGCGGTTCGGGCGATCCTCGCCCGCACAAAAGATCCCAATCGGGATGCTGAAATAAGGTTTGTGAGTCCAATTGTTTCTACTGCGGTGGCGGCAGCTGCCGTCACAGACCAGTCGTTTCGCGAATTGAGATGCAGGGAGGAATGCCAAGGATATGCCGACATGATAGGCCTCACAGAGGCCATAAACGGCGATATTCCGGTCGGAAAGCCAAGTGAGTTGCACGGCCAGAAGTTCAGCAGGCTGACAAGGTTGTACCACCCGACAGAGGTAGAAGGCTGTAACCAAATAATTTCTGACCTTTTACATGCCAATCTTGATGGAGAGCAAAACGCCGGGTTCATAAACGCCGTAGTAAAGGTGGTGGGGGAACTCCACGACAACGTTCCGTCGCACTCGAACGGGGTTGGTTTTTCCGCAGCCCAGGTCTATTGCAATACCGTCGGTTGTAGGCTCGAATTTGCTATCACAGATTGCGGCTGTGGTATGCTGCATAATGTGCGGAAAGTAGACAAAGCAGTTCAAACTGACATAGATGCGATTGAGTGGTGTCTGGAAAGGCGGCATACTACCGCGAAACCCCTTTCAGGGCTTGAACAGAAAGTACCGGACGATTCCATCATCAGCCCATTTCCGGCTGCCGTGACGACGGTGACATCGTATGATCAGCACCATGTTGGCGAAGGGTTGTGGTGCTTGACGACGCTGATTAGGGAGATTGAAGGGAGTGTATGGATTTGGAGCGGGAACGGTGCATTACTAATCGGCCCAGATGGGACTCGGACGGCAAAAACGACCGATACTAAATGGTGCGGACTTGCGATTGAAATGGAATTGGATTTGGGCAAGGCCCAGGCATTTGACGACGGCGAGTTGTCGCCGTCATTGCAGGAAATTGCTGAAAGGCTCGGACTATGACATTCATTAGTATTGCGAATGAAATTGGAATTGACATTTCGAGTCGGGCTCGCGGCGCCGAGTTGCGCGCGAAAGTCGAACAGCAAATCCGAGCAGGAAATAAAGTAGTTCTGGACTTTGTCGGAGTACGGACAATTAGCGACTCGTTCGCTGATGAGTTGTTCGGCGTCCTCTTGGAAGACTATAGCGATATATGGTTCCGCGAGAACGTAGAAGTACGTAACATAGCTCAGTTTCCGCGCAAAACAATTTTGGGAGCCATTGAGCAGCGCAAGCTCGTGGCCTAATGGCGGATCACTCGCCTTCTTCTATTAGAGTTGCTACATCTCGGGCTGACTCTCCACACTGAGAGCGTCCCGTGTCTTGGTGGCGCCGCAGATTTATATCTCGACGTAGGGGCGGTACGCCGTTCGGTAGAGTCGCCACTCAGACCGAACTAGCACCCGCGACGGCGCAACTTGGAGTCTAAGGTAGCGCGTTCTGCCTTCGGCGGCCGATCAACAAGAACGATGATTTTGACAAGTTACGCGGTCGCCCGTTGACGATTTGACTGTCGAGCATGACCTGGCGTTGGCGCCGGGAAGTACCGCTCACACTAACGATTCGCAACCGGGTGCGTCAAATTTGCGCCCCGGCCGGTAGTGTGTCAGTCTGAAATCACGATTCCCGCTTGGGTGCGGTCAGGCGCTTCCTGGCCTTCTCGATAGCGGCCAAGAATCCGTCCAGTTCGACGCGCCGCAAGATGGTCGATTCATTCAAGTCGATGCCGGGAGTTTCGAGAACTATTACGCCATCAATCATTGCGACTTGCGCGATGAACTTTCCGGCTCGATGGATTTCGGCCACTAGGTCGTCGTATTCTGGCGGGCTGGCGAGAAGGATTTCAAACGGAGGTTCGTTCATACCCCCATGATACCCGGCCGGAGGGTAGCATGAAAAAGCCGCGAGACTGCGGCCGGCGATTCACCAGCCGCTACGCCGCATCGCCCAGAGAATGTCCGCGTTGGCCGCGGCCGAGTTGCCCGCATCGTTCGCCGCCGCATTGGCAACGATCTGCTGCCTTTTCCACCTGGCCAACATGGCGCGACGCAACCGCTTTTCATCGAGCATTGAGGGCTGCCGTCCTGCGCCGACCACTTGCTGCGGCTTGTCGACCGGGACAACTGGCTGCCAGATGGGCGGCTTTTGAATTGCCGCCTGTTGCCTGGCAAGCTGGACCTTGCGTAGTTGCTTCGGTGGCGGCTTAACGCCCTCGGCCTTCCACGCGGCCGCCTCTGGGTCGAAGTTTTTTGGCATGCCGATCCGCTTGGCAAGCTCCTCGTCGGCGCTGGTGGTACCAGCCAGCGACAGCAGCAGCACGGCGAACACGGCGGCGCGGTTCACGGTTTACCTCGGCGATTCGGCTTTGATGTCGGAGGCTTCGGCGGTGCTTTGACGGGCGTCAGCTGCAAGCCCAGGTATTCGGCGAGCCTATCGGCGGTTCGCTCGAGGCGGATGTCCCGATGCCCTTCCGGATCGTCCGAAAGAAAGCGGCTGAGTACGGGCTGGCTAATGCCGCTCTCTTTTGCCAGTTGCCCCATCGATGTTCCCGACTGTCGCATGTGTGCTTTAAGTTGGTCGCTGATGCTCATGGAAGGAATATAACAGAAAGACCCATTCAATACCATTTGACAAAGTAATGTCATTCGGTATTATCCCGATAGAGGTGTGTAAGTCGCGAGTTATGCGGCGCTTCAACCAAATTGGGAAACAATCCGATGATCGCCCCCAGCAATCAACTGGCCCTGATCGCGTTCGAAAAGCCCGAGCAACCTGCGGTGGCGGACATTGCGTGCGAGGACCCAGGCCACGCGGCCGCGGTTCGATTGCTGGCCCTGTGGCTCGCGGACAGGAAATCCGAGAGCACGCAGGCGACGTACTGGTCGGCACTCGAAGATTTCGCCAGGTTCATGGGGGACACAATCGAGGCCGTAACGGCGCGAATGCTCGGCCTAACGAAAGGTTCAGCCACCGCGACACTCGAAGCCTACCGGGCCACGTTGGTGGGCGTTCGCAAGTTGGCGCCCAACACTGTCAACTTGCGGGTCGCGGCAATCCGGTCGCTGTTAGTGAAGGCATACGACCTCGACATGATTTCTTGGCTGACGCGTGTGAAGGGCGTAAAGACAGAGGTTCGCAAGGACAGCCGCGGCCCTGGTGCAGAGAAGGCCCGCGAAATGTTTGCCTTGCTCGGGCGTCGCGACGCCAAGGGGTGCCGGGACCGCGCCCTTTTTCGTTTGCTTTGGGATTTGGCGCTGCGTCGGTCAGAAATCATCGGCCTGGACGTAGAGCACCTGGACACTGACAAGGGCGTTTTATTCGTCAAAGGGAAGGGGAAACGAGAACGTGCCTGGCAAACCCTTCCGGACGAAACCCGTGCGGCCTTGGCGGATTGGCTTGAGCATCGGGGGGCAGAACCCGGCCCGTTGTTCGTCTCGCTGTCGCGACGGAGTAGCGGCCGCCTGGGCGGGCAATCGTTGCATGCTCTCATCAAGGAGTTGGGCCGCCAGGTCGGAATCAAGGTTTGGCCGCACGCTTGCCGGCATTCGTCAATTACGACGGCACTCGACGAAACAAAGGGCGACGTGCGCACGGTGCGGTTGTTTAGCCGCCACCAGTCAATGGAAACTCTGCTACGCTACGACGACGCCCGCCAGGACAAGGCGGGTGGCGTGGCCCGGCAGGTGGCCGCAGTTTTGGGCAGCTGACTCATGATCGATCGGCACCGAGATCTTGAGCGGATTCGCACGGCCTACCATGAGGCTGGCCATGCCGTCGTCTCGAACCATCACGGGTGGCAAGTCGGCCGCGTCTCAATTGTGCCAAACGCCAGTACCGGGGATTGGGGGCACATGCAGCCGAAGCGCGGGCACGTGCCAATCATGGCGCCGGAAAACGCGGCGATTGATATACAGATTTGTGTTGCGGGCCCGCTGGCCGAGGCGATTCACCGGCACGGCCACAGTCGCGTAGAGACGCAGCGCACCGACTGGGCCACGTGCAAGGCACGTGACATCGCTCGTGCGTATCTGCGAGCCAAGACAGTGGTGCATAACTACAACGAGCGAGCGGCCTATCTCGATGGCCAGGCGGCTGCCACACAGGAGCTCCTGAGCCGACTCTGGCCGAATGTCGAGCTCCTGGCCGAGCAATTGCTACAAGTGGAGATTCTCGAGGGCATTGCGTTGTTGCGGGCGTTGTGAAATGTCAGCAGAAAGAGTAATTCTGGCGGTTAGTCAACTCGAGGCGCTATTACATGGCAGTTCAGGTCAATGAGTTGGGAAACCTGCCGCACCACGACGGTCAGCTGGTGCTTAAGGCCGAGCGTGAGGACTTTGAAGTTCAGATTATCCGCCACAGCGAAGGTTATACCGTCTACGGCATCGTTCACGCGGACGACCACGCCACCTTGGTGAATCTTGCAGCTGAGCGCGCGACGCCGGAAGCGGCTCGCGATCTGGCAAGGCGGCTGTGGCGCGAGGGCAAGGACTTTAATGTGTGGGTTGGTGGTGAGCCAGCGTACGAGCGAACGCTGAGGCTAAAGGCACAAAAAGGCCAAGCGGCCGACGAACGGTGATATATGAGCTCCGAAATCCAAACGGGCGTTGTCGACAATGGTCGTCGCGCTCTGGGAGAATGAATATATGGCTGAGCCGGATCGCAGTCCCGATCGAATGGCGGCGGCCTATTATCATGCGGGCTGGGCAATCGTATCGCACTACGTAGGACGCCAAGCCATTGGGATATCGATCGCGCCGAACGCCAGGGGCAAGTACGCGCGCGGCGAGCCGGTCCCCAAGAAACTTCCACCAATGACAACCGACGAAGCGAAACGGGACATAATGGTGTCCCTTGCCGGTGGAATGGCTGAGGAAATGTACAGTGGCGGGACGGAGAATGCAGTCGTGAGCCGGAGCGACTGGCAACGCGCAAGAGGCAACGGACCTAGAAGAGCTTGGTTGGTAGCGGAGCGGGCAATCGTCAACGAGAATGAGCGGAATTCATTCTTGAACGATCTCGCGGCGAAGGTTCATAAGGTTTTGGAGAGCCGTTGGGATTTCGTCAGAACACTAGCGGAAGAGTTGATCTATCAGACGGTCCTGACTGAACGCCAAGTTCGAAAAGAGCTCAGCGACCTTCCACCGGGTGTCACTGACACCCGCTAACGCCTGTTTTGAGTGATTTGTAGGTGTTTCTTGAAACACCGCCGGCCGAGAGAAAAGGCCGAGATATAAAGCACTTATCGGAGATTGCAGGCAAATGCCATCAAGAGTCAGATTGCATCCGAAGACCGATGCGCTATCCAGTTGCGCCACGGGCGCGTAAGGCCGCTTGGTAGGATACGAAGTGGCGAGGGGGCGGACAAGCGCCGCACGGTGCCAGACCGTTTTTGGAGGTCAGGTTGCCCCGTTGGGGAGTACACGCCGCGCGATTTGCGGGTTACGCAGAAATGCCTGAGAGACTTAGGCAGCCGCAGGTTGGCCGACGAAACGTTGCGCGCAGTTTCAAACGGCGTTGCTGCCTGACAGGCCCACGTCGCCGGACCCCGCCCCCATCGCCGGTCGACGGTGGCGGTTGCAAATGTAGCGCATTCGCTCGGCTATCCCGCGGGCGGGCCGGGACGCAAACTGCTACTCGGCGACGTACGGCAGCAAGGCCATGAAGCGGGCGCGCTTAATGGCGCTTGTGACCGCGTGCTGGCTGGCGGCGGTGCAGCCGCTCTTGCGGCGACCGATGATCTTGCCTTGCCGGCTGGTTAGCTTCGAGAGCAACTCCAGGTCCTTGTAGTCGACAAACATCGGCCGGGGCCGCTTGCCATCGACAAAGACCGGGTCCTTCTTCTTGGTGCGACTGCCGAACTTCGAACGTTTCTTGGGGACGAACTTTCCCATGCTCCCGATCCAAAATGGGGTGCGTTATGTCTAGTAGGGCAACCGGATCCACGTCCGCGAGCCCAGATCCACTGGCCCACTGAGGCCCGGATCCATGCTACCTAGTGCCAGCACGGCCCTCGGCAGAACCGCACATGATACCCGAACAACGGGAGGCCGTCAAAAGGCCTTTGGGCGGGGTAGTGGGTGGTGGTAGACTTTGAATCTGAGAAAGTTCGGGAAAGGCACGGGCCGCGCGGTACAATTGGCGGCATGACCAACCCAGCCCTACGATTCCGCTTCGGGCTCCGCAGTTTGCTTATCGCAGTGGCGATAATTGCCATACTGCTGGCCATCTATGGTATTCCCGGCGACGGCGACCGCTGGGAGGCATTGGCGCTATTCGGCAACATGATCGGCGTTGGGCTGATCTTCGTGGCCGCGATCCGCCTTGTCGAAATGTTCGGTGCGCGAGAATGACCCGAGATCACCAGCACAACCCGGACCCGAACGTCAACGCTCACCGGATCGTAGCCGAATCAACCCGGGACGACTCCAAGCTGCCAGCCGACCTGGAAGCCGCTTGGGCGCAATGGTCCGCCGGGGTCCAGAGGATGCACGAACGGGGCGCATGACGCAGCCCGTTACAGCGTCCAGCCCCGCTCGTCGACCCGCTAAATCGACCGGGACCACTTCTCCCAAGCCCCTTCCAGGTCGTTACGCGTCTCAGAATGGTCGGCCATCGACTCCGCTACAACGCGGTGGGCATTCTGGTTGGGGTCCGGGTTGTGGGCGTGGTCACGGGTCATGAGAGCGATCAGTCTGAAATGAAGAATTCGAGGCAGAGATTGTAAAAGACGAACAGGGCGAATGCCTCTGCCGTCACCGCGGCAAACACCAGACGCAATCCGAACCGCTTGCGACCAATGGCATAGGCGGCAAAAACGATGGGCAGCCATAGAAATGCCACGCTCGCAAAGGCGTGAGCAACCGCCAGAAGGGTTTCCGGTTCGTGATAGGCCAGGAGGTCCATCCAGCCATGATACCGCGCGGAGTCGCACGAGGCGCCGCTGCCGGATTGGTTGATGACTGCGATTCTAAAAATCAATTCCTCATCGGGCGCACGATCATGCCTGCGGCGGCGGCGACCTGCTGCTCCTCTTTGTCGAGCTGGTCAAAGAGCCGCTTGTCGTGCAGGTCGAACGAGCGGCGGGGCTGCTTGTCCACCGTGTCGGTTTGCGCGCCGTTGTGAAAGCACCAACCGGCGGCCCCGCCGGCCACGGCACCGCGCAGGTCGGTCATGAAGTCCGCGGAAGTTGGTTCCCACTTGGTGTACCCCCGACGAAACGGTTCCTGAAAAAGAACCGGGACGACCCGCCCGATCTGCTTCATCAAGTCAAAACATGCGCGGGTGCGCGCCGCGGTTTGTGACGGAGATTCAACGTTTCGCGGCCGATGCGGACTGAGGAAATCAAGTTCCGCGGTTAGCAGGGCGTCGCGTACATCCTGTTCGTCGAGGTCGTGACCCCCACACGAGGCCGTCACCAGGCGCGAGGGATCGAGGCGCCGCACCAACTCACGCAATGTCTTCAATTCCGCCGGGGGCACATAACGGTCGTCGCGCACATCGCGCTCGTTGGCAAGATCGAGAAACCAATTGCGATGGCGCTTTAGCGCGATAACGACGGCTTCCACCGCTCGTTGATGCGAGTCGAAGTCCGGCAAGCGACCAGCGGCCGCCCCGGTCGGCGACTCTTTGCCGCGTGTCAGCGTTACGTCGACGGCCAATCCACGGCGGTCGCATTCAGCCACCAGCCGCTGGAGTTTGTCGAAGTAGGGTGGGCGCGGTTGACCATGCCGGTCTACCGCGGACACGTCGGTGCCGAAACTTTCCCAAGTAGCCCACACGCGCAGCCAATTGAATCCGTAGCGCTGGGCGTCATCAAGATCTTGACGCAGAAACTCCTCGGAGGCGCCCAATCCGCCATAGTAGCTCAGCCCCAACAGAAACGTGGGCGTGCCGTTCAGCGTGAATCGGGAACCCTCCATGCCGAGGACGGTGCCTTCCTGGGCAAAAGCCAATTGGCGACCGCTTCCTGCAAGAATTGCGACGAGCAGGATAACTCGCACTGCGGAGCTAGAAACGACGCGATGTTTCCTGCGATCAACCATTGTTCTTCGCTTCGCTGATGAAAGGGCAGTAACCATCGTTCTTTCCTCGCAAATCGCCGCGACAGGCACCAGCCCGACCGGAACATCATCGCCACGCGCTGTCGAATCCAGTTCAAGTTGTGACCGACCCATTCTGCTAGCGGGCTGCCATCGAGAGCCGAGCGCCACATGCAGCTCGTATGCCTCGCCTCCCGTTGGGGTGCGCTCGCCGGCATCATTCGTTTTTTGCCGCTTCCGTTAGCAGTGTCCTGAGTTGGTCAGACGCTACCGGCTGCCCGGCTCTGCAGATCGTTCGCGGCTTCCCGATCGCGCTTTGCCGCCGCGCGAAGATACAGCGAGCCGATGACTGCCAAGGCAATGCCGAGAGTACCACGACGCACGATTTCCTTTCGAGTCGGCGGCTGAGGATCGTCAATGGGAACTTGGCGCGTTTGGTATGAGATCTCCGTGCTACCCCAGCGCGTCACGGTCTGCGTGCCGGAGCCCTCGACGCGAACGGACCTCCATCGGACCGTAGCCGTTGCCGCGAACCATATGCCGGCCAGTAAAACGCCCCAGATCAGGGTCTTACGAAACAAGCGACAACGGGTGGGTGGCATGAAGTCCCCTAACAAGCTTCTACCGCTTCCAGGACTGTCTTTTTCCTTTGTGCGCACAACTCACGACGTTATGTGCATTGCTATTCTGAGAAGAAATTCCGTAGCTGATTATATACGTTTCTTTTGAGTCCCCTCTTGGTAGCTTCGTTATAGTCCTCAACCGCTTTATCGTGATCGCCCTTGGTATCCCAGGCGTTTTCGCGAGCCTCATACAGGTCCGCACTCGTGGGACTTAGCTTGATCGCTGCCGTATTATCATCAATGGCATCATCGAGCTTGCCTTGATCTGTGCAAGCGAGAGCGCGAGCAACTACGCGTCTGAAAATCCCACGCTCGACCCGGGCGACCAGCCGCCAGAACATCAACAAACGTGCGTCCGGCCGACGTTGTCCGACAGGCACTGGGCGTTGACGTCGTCGTGGTCAAGCGAGATCAGTTGCACCTGGCGTGCGATCACACTGACGCTCTGCGCTCGCCCTTTACGATGGGTATGCTGGGCATGACTTCGCGAGGCAGCTTTTCCGGCTCGTCTTCATGGGGTTTGCGCTTGCCGGACATCACAGCGAAGATGTAGTAGAGGCCGGGAATCAACAGGACCCCAATGATGGTGCCCAGCAGCATCCCGCCGACCGCGGTCGTGCCAATCGTGCGGTTTCCGATGGCTCCGGGACCAGAGGCACGGACCAGCGGAATCAGGCCGGCGATGAAGGCGAAGGAGGTCATCAGGATCGGCCGAAAGCGCAGTTTTCCGCCTTCGATGGCCGCCTCTTTGATACTCACGCCCTCATGATGCCGTTGCACCGCGAATTCGACGATAAGAATCGCGTTCTTGCCCAACAATCCGACCAGCATGACCAAACCAATCTGGGCGTAGACGTCATTGGCCAAACCCATGGCTTGCAGGAACAGGAAGGATCCGAAGATCCCGACCGGTAGCGACATGATCACCGCCAGCGGCAGAATGAAGCTCTCGTACTGCGCGACCAATACCAGATAGACGAAGATGACGACAATCAAGAAGATATAAGTGGCCGTGTTTCCCTTTCCCGCTTCGTCATAAGCGAGGGCCTCCCAGCCAATGCCGTAACCGCGAGGCAGTGTCTCGGCAGCGACCTCCTGGATCGCCTTGATGGCTTGACCAGTGCTGTAGCCTGAAGCTGGTGAAAGCTGAATGGGGGCGGCGGGATAGAGGTTGTAGCGGTCGACTTCGTTCAAGCTCTGCTGCTTCTTGAGCGTCATGAACGCGGAGTAGGGGACCATGTCTCCCTTGTCGTTCTTGACGAACAGATTGTCGAAATCCTCAGGGAACCGCCGGAACTCAGGCAAGGCCTGGACAAAGACCTTGTAGAATTGGTTGAAGCGGATGAAGCCCTGCTCCCACGTGCTGCCGATGACGATGGAGAGATTGTCCATCGCAGCTTTGATCGACACACCCTTCTGCATCGCCAAGTCGTTGTTGATGACTAGTTCATATTGCGGGTAGTTGTTGGCAAAGAAAGTGAATATGCTCGTCAGCTCTTTGCGCTTCGCCAAGGCAGCCAGGAAGTTTTCGGCCTCTTCGCCGAGCTGCTTGTAGTTCAGCGTGTTGGTCTTGTCCAAAAGACGCAGGGAGACACCACCGGCTGCGCCAAAACCCGGAACCGCGGGCGGCTCGAAGAACTCGACCTTTACATTGGACATCGTGCGGCATTTATGCACGAGTTCCTGAATGACCTGCTTCGACGTCATCTTGCGATCGGACCAGTTCTTCAAATTGATGAGACAGGTCCCTGCGTTCGAGCCGCGGCCCTCCGTCAAAACCTCGTATCCAGCCAAGGCAGAGACCGACTTGACTCCGTCAATGCTTTTGGCGATGGCCTGCAGGTCTTGGGATTTGGAATTGGTGTACTCCAGCGTCGAGCCTGGCGGCGTCTGCAGAACTCCGTAAATCATGCCCTGGTCTTCCAGCGGGATGAAGCCGGACGGAAGCACCGTGTTCACCGCGAAAATGCCGACGCTAAAGCCCGTGATGACCGACATGGTGAGCGCGCGGCGCGTGACGATCGAGTTCAGAAGCGCGGCGTATTGGCCCGTCACCTTGTCGACGCCACGGTCAAAAACGTGCAACAGCCTGGCCAACGGCCCACGTTTTTTCACGCCCGTGTGGGGCTTGAGAATCATCGCACACAGTACCGGCGTGAGCGTCAGGGCCACCACACCGGAGAGAATGATGGAGGTGGCCATCGTAATGCCGAACTGGCGATAGAAGGTGCCCACCGGCCCGGTCATGAAGGTCACCGGAACGAACACGGCCGTCATTACCAGGGTAATGGCAATGATCGCACCACTGATCTCGTTAATGACCTCTTTTGTTGCCAAATAAGGCGAGAGATGCTTCTCGTGCATCTTGGCATGCACCGCTTCGACTACCACGATCGCATCGTCCACCACCACGCCGATCGCCAGCACCAGCGCGAACAACGTTATCAGGTTGATCGATAGGCCGAGCAATTGCAGGAAGAAAAAGGTCCCGATCAGCGATACCGGAACCGCCAGGGCCGGAATCAGCGTGGAACGCCAATCCCCGAGGAACAGGAAGACCACTAGCGAGACCAACACGAAGGCCTCGAACAGGGTATGGAGCACTTGCTCGATCGACGCATCGAGGAAGGTAGAAACGTCGTAGCTTACCTCGAAGGTCATGCCAGGCGGAAACTGCTTCTCTTTGATCTCATTGAGCTTCTCCTTGACCTGCTCAATGACGTGGGCGGCGTTGGTGCCGGGGATTTGCTTGAGAACGATGGCCGCCGAGGGATAACCGTCGATGTTCGAATAAATATTGTAGTACGAAGGGCCCAGCTCGATTTCGGCAACGTCCTTGAGCCGCAGAATATGGCCGTCGGAATTCGCCCTTAGAACGATGTTCTCGTACTGCTCGGGCGTGTTGTAACGTCCCACCCAGGTCAGCACGTACTCGATGGTTTGCGACGTTCTGCCCGTCGCCTGGCCGAGCCGGCCGGGTGAACCGAGCATACTCTGTTCACTGATCGACTCCATGATCTCGTCGGCCGAGATACTGTAGGCCCGCGTGCGATCGAGATTCAACCACACCCGCATGGCCAGCGCGCGGCTGCCGAGAATATTCGCGCTGCCGATACCCCGCACTCGCTTGATCTCGGGCACGACATTGACAAAGGCGTAGTTGTAAAGGAAATCCTGATTGTGGGACGGATCAGTGCTGTAGACGTTCACGTACATCAGCATGCTCGTCATTTGCTGGAGGACGACGATGCCCTCCAGCTCCACAATGGGCGGGAGCCTTTGCTTGACGGTTTGGATACGGTTTTGCACATTCAAGACCGCTACGTTCGGATCCGAGCCTGGCTCGAAGATGATCAGGACCGTCGCCTCGCCGGCGCTGGTGCCGGCGGAGATCATGTAGCGCATGTCCTGTACGCCGTTGATGGCCTGCTCCAAGATGACCAGCACCGAGTCGACCAAAACTTGGGCACTGGCGCCGGGATAGGCAAGCGTGACGACCACGCTGGGGGGCGCGACGTTCGGAAACTGCGAGATGGGCAGGGTTTTGATCGACAACGCGCCCAGGAACAAGATGATGATCGATATGACGATCGCGAGTGCCGGTCTGTGGAGGAATTTTGAGAACATCGTTCGGAGCTGACCGAGTTCGGGGAATTACGATCTTGCGCTTGATCGGTAAAAGCTATTCAGTTCCGTCCCCGTATTGTGTTTTGCAAACACGGACGGAGCCGCATTCATGGATGGGTAGGAGTTTCCCAGCGTTTTGACGGACGAGCGGCCGCCGCACGACTTCCCGAAATGGCAGAGGGAGTACGATTTATTCTGGCATTGGCGACTGCACGGATCGCGCGCGAGCCGCACCAGCGTCGCGCCACTAAGCGCGAACAACCCGATGCTGACGTAGCGAACCGCTCGCCAATGCGCATGAGCAATAGCAACAGAACTTGCCTTCACATCCCGCCTCCGCCTGCGCGATGCCTGCAAAACGTCAGCGAACAGTCGGCGCCATATGCCGACTCGCGCGCTGATTCCCCGTCACAATCAGACCAAGTCGCCGATCCGCGATAGGCCAGCCAAGAACACGCTGGCATTAAGAAAGTCCCCTCGACCGTTAAACTTAGCTGCGAACAACACGTCGCCGCAACAATCCTTTCATATTTGTAATGTGGGAATGGCAACCATCGAAACAAAAGCCGCCTGAATTCGGATTGAAGGCGGCTTTGAACCCGTGACAGAATACTGCTTGGGGCCGCAGCAGATTCGGCGCCGCGGGCTAGTCGCGGAGAATCGCCATGGGATGGGCAACTTCACGGGCCGTGTATTGCATCTGCTTCTGCACCGCGCCGCTGGCGGCGGTCGAGACTTCCACGGTCGATCCTGAAACCCAGCAACAACAGCCGTCGCCGCACGTCAACGAGCTTGCGCCCGCCGACTTTGTCCGACAGTCGCTGGGCGTCGAAGTCGTCGTGGTCGATCGAGATCAGTTGAACCTGCCCGCCGCTCGGGCAGGCAACGTCACCGGTGGCTTGCGGATTGTCCAAGTCGTCGGGCCGCTGGCTAAACTCGCGGGCTTGAAACCCGGCCTGACGATTGTCGCCATCGACGGCAAACCTGTGACGAATTTCGCGTCCACCCTACAGGCGCTTTTACCGCATCACACGCTGGTCGAGGCGGCGCGGCTGACCATGCTGCGCGGCGATGAGACGATCCATGCGGAGTTTCTACTCGCGCCATCGGGCGACGACAGCGACCGATCGTTCCACGACCCGTCGGGCGGGCAACTGACCGAGTCCGATCGGCAGACGCAGTGGATCAAGAGCGAGTATCGCAAGAAGGTCGACTTGCTCAAGCAGGAGCTTTCGGGAGTCGAGGATTTGCACGCCCGGCTCGGCATGACAAACGCGCAAGTGGCCGCACCCGCCCCCGCCGATCAAAGACGCGTGATGTTCGAAGCGCGGCAAGACCAACTCCAGCAACGCATCGTTGACGCGCGGGGGCAACTCGACACGTTGGACGACGAGGTCGCCGACCGCTTTGCAAATCACGTGAAAACCAATTCCAAGAAAAGTGAAGCAGAATTGATTGCTGTTATGCAGCAAAGAGACGCCGCAGAAAGGCAACGTGATGAGCTTGAGAGGACCGCCGCCCGTTGGTCGGAACAGCTCGAAACGTGGACGACGGTCACCGCGGAACTGAAGCAGCGGCAGCATAGAGTACGCGTTCTACAAAAGGGCTGCGCCAGCTCGGTCGAACAACTGCGGCAGTTGCAAGGCCATGTTCAAGATGCAGCCGAAGGCACGCCCGCCACTCCCGCAGCCACTCCCTAGTCGAGCGTGATTTCCTTTTCCGCATTTCGTGACAATGCGGGCGCACGCTGACTCACGGTGCCGTATATCTTGCGGATCCAATCATTGCTTGTCGTTGGATATGATGTAGTTCATGGATCCCGTCGCACCATCACGAACGTTACGGCAGTCGGTGCCAAGTTGTCTACGCAATCTGCGACGAGGTTTGTTATATGTCGCGCTGGCACTGCTACTCGGCGTTGCATTCTGCGATACGCAGCAGCCCGATACATTTGCCGCGATAACGGCCATTCCGCCCTGGTGTTGGTTGCTGGTCAGCGCCGCGCTGGGAGGTCTTGGATTTACTGCCGTACCTTCATGGGAAAAGAAGGTCTTTGTCGTCCTCTTGGTGGTGTTTCTGTTTGCATTTGTGGACCAGTCACGCAGTGTTGTCAGGCTGGCACAGGACGCACTTTTCCGAAGTCGCCACAACGTAGCGTTGCCAACGCTACGTGTCGTCACAATTAATTGCAGCGTCGGAAACCCTTTGGCCGCCGACGAAGTTCAGGCCTGGCATCCGGACATAGTTCTGTTGCAAGAGTCACCGAATGAGCAAGCCGTTCGCCAGTTGGCACAATCTCTGTTCGGCAACGACGCCGGAGTTGCATGGTCTGCCGACTGCACGATTATCGCTCGCGGGAAACTACTGTCCGCCAATACGATGGTCAAGCACTTCATGCAGGCAACGCTGGTAACACGCGATGGGCAAGAAGTCGAGGTATTCTGTCTGCGCCTGTCGCCACCTGTCGTGCGTTACGACCTGTGGACGGCCAGCTGTTGGGCGGAGCATGCCGCGATGCGTCGTAAGCAGCGCCAGGAAGCAGCCGAGCTGGCGAGCGCATTGCCGTCCGTGCCAGAGCAGAGGCCCATCCTAATTGGCGGCGACTGCAACGCGCCTGCGCGAGATGGAGCATTACGCTCCTGGTCGCCGCGCCTCCGCGACTCCTTTGCTACTGCGGGGCGAGGTTGGGGCGGCACCGTGCTAAACGAATTTCCAGCGATGCGGTTTGACCAACTTTGGTCAAGCAGTGAGTTGCAACCGACATGCGTCTGGTCAGTACGCTCTGAACACTCGGATCATCGGATGGTCGTCGGCGACTTTGTGATCAGTGCCACTCACGCAGAGTAAGACGCGTCCCGGGGCATCGCACACGACGTTCCTCTCCGCCGTGGCCCTCGGAGGCGGACGTGTGCAGGACTCGGCTTGTCAGGGCATTGCTTCGGTGGCGGCCGATTGCACCGCCTGCCAGCCCGCGGATGCTGCCATACAATTGGCGCCATGACGGGTCGAATACCCAATACACTGCGCGCTGTCATTATCTTCGCAGAACGGCACTTGCCGGCAGCCAGATGTCGAGGTCGTGTCAAGCACGTCGTTTTTTTCGGCGGTGAATAATTCCATTAATTGAATAATTCCCCGCACGCAAAACCCGACCGTGCCGTGACTTGCAGGAAAAAACGCCCGAAAATTAGGCCATCCACCCAATGCGCAACAACGGACAAAACCGGACAGGGAGTTTTTCGCGAGATGATGGCACGCTTGGTGTGATTACCCTGGCCTTGCGTTGCCTCGCGGCGCATGAAAGGCGAAACAGCGAACTCCTGCGCGCCTCACTCGCGCAGCCAATCGAAGTTGTCGCGCGGTTTGTCGTGCGGCGATTCGTCCTCGGCCGGTTCCTCGAGCGATTCGTGCGCGGCGGGCATGGGCCAATCGACGTCAACCCGTTTGGGTGTGTTTTTCTTGCGCCGCGCTTCGATAAACCAGTAGCCGATCACGCTCAGCAGGATCGCCCCGCCGACGGCCAATACGATGTAAGACAGCGTCGCCTCGCCCGGGTTGGCCGTGGGGACAGCCTTCGGAATCCATTCCACGCGACCAATGATCAGCGGCGCGGGAACCGGCCGGGCATCGGGCTTGGCCTTGCCGGGGTGGTAGCCCAACACGCGGAAGAAATATCCATAAACGCGCACGGTCTGCTGAATCTCGGCCCCCTCGGGAAAGCCTGGGGGCAGTTCCGGCGTGATGATGTAATAGATCCAACCGTCGTTGGCCGTCGGCCAGCCGCGCAACTCGTACAGCTTATCGAATCCGGCCGGCGCGTGGGGCGACAGGTCCTCTTGGCGGAAGGCCTGGCGAACAGTCAGTTCGACCGTGACGAGCTTGCCGCGAAATTTGTTGGGACGTTGGATCAACTCCTGAAACACGGCCGCGATCGGGGCCCGCGCCGCAAGCTGGGCCGTGGTTTGGGCGCTGACCCACTTCAGCACGCGCCAGTAAGCGGGCATCTCGGTGTGGTCGATGGCCGTGGCTAGATCGAGCCCCTTGACGGCTTCCACCTGGCGGCGAAATTCCTCGGCCTCCTCCGGATCGCGATCGTCTGGTCCGGCCGCCATGGTTTCCGCCGGCGGCACATTATTATCCTTCTCTGGATCAGCTGGCGACGAAGCCGATTCTTCGCTCGGCGTCGCCGCTCGTTCGATTCCACCAGGCGCCGGAGTGTGCGATTGCCGAGCGGCGACGCGTTCGGGCGGCGCCCCATGGCGCTCCCAAGGACGCGTGCGCTCGATTGTCATGCCGATGACGACCAGCATCACCAACATGCTGGCCATGCGCAGGCTTTGCGTCGTGAACAAAAAGCCGGCCGGTTTCGCGCGGTGGTGATGATGGTGAATAGGCATGGCTTGTCTCCGCACATTCAGCACGGCGCAAGACCGCGCTAGTGCTGCTATTGCCGTGCTACGGCTCAGACTGCTCGGGCAGTTCGGTGATGCTCAACTTGGTCAATTGCTCTCCGCTGGCCAGCTTGACGCGCGAACAGATGTCCAGGATGCGTACGAGGCTGTCGTAGTGCAAGCCCGATCCGACCTGCAGTATGACTTGCTCGAACGGGGCACCCGGCGCGCCCAGCAACAGGTTCAGTTGCTGTTCGAATTCGGCCAGGCTGGTACTGGGGGCGCCTTCTTCGATCTGGATCGAGCCGATATTGCCGTCGGGCGCGGATTTGATCGTCACCATCAAGGTTTGCAGTCGCTCGACCGGCGCATTGAATACGTTCTGGTCGGCCGAAGTGGCGGCGCCGGGCTTGGTCGTGGCTTGCGGCGGCGGCATGCGCAGGGCGATATAGCCCTCCATCGGCGCCGGCTTGAACGTGAGGATGAAAAACGCCAGCAACTGAAAGGCCATGTCGAGCATCGCCGTCAGGTTCAGCTCGACCTCGCCTTGCAATTCCTTCCTTTTTCGTCGGCGCGACATCCTAAGCCTCCGGGGCAGCGCTCATGGCTCGATACTGGAACTTGCGGAAGCCCTGAGACTGGCAGGAGCGGATGACATGGTTCAACAGGCCGAACGGCGTGGCTTTGTCGGCGCGTATGATCACGGTGCGCGGCAATTCATCGCCGGCCTGCGCCTCGGGATTCTCCAGTCGCGCCCGGCGGAGCGCCATTTGTGCTTCCTGGGCGATATAGGCATCGACGTTCTTCTCTTCGCCGTACACGCTGAGGCGGCCGTCTTTGTTGATGTTCAAGACCATCACGTCGCTATCGTCGCTATCCGACGGCATGGCCGAACCGATTACCGGCAGTTCTAGATTCAAGTCCACGCTAGCGGCCTTCAAGTTGAAGACCAACATGAAGAAGGTGATCAACTGAAACACCATGTCGAGCACGGGTACGAGATTGGGCTCGGCCCGGTCTCCCTGGTTCATGCTGCCAGACATTACAGTTTGCCTTTCGCAAAAGTCGCGAATGCCGAGCGCACCGTCAGGATCAATTGCCTGGTACGCTGTCGATCCGGTGCCCCAGGAACTTTGTGATTCATCTTTTTGATGGTCAGCCCGCCGTGGCGGTTACTTGGTGGGGGTGGTGCCGGTGGCCGTGGGGGCTGCCTTCCACTGGGCCGAGTGGAATAGCCGCCGCAGCGTTTGCTCGGCCGCTAGCGTCGTATTGGTCGAGATGTGCGAAATGCGATTGCGGAACAAGGCGTAGAAATAGATCGCCGGCACCGACAGCAACACGCCCTCGAACGTCAACAGCAACGCCTCGGAAATGCCTGTGGCAACCTCGGCGGCGTCCATGTGTACGCCCGATCGGCTAATCGCGCCGAAGCTGCCGATCATGCCTTTCAACGTGCCCAACAGGCCGATCATCGGCCCCAGCGTGCCGATCACGGCCAGCATGCTGATGCTGCGTTCCATCTCCATCGTGGCGGCATCGGCGGCGCGTTCCATGCTTTCGCGGGCTTCCGGCAAACCGTTGGGCAATTCCGAGATGCCCGTCGACAGCACCCGCCCCAGAAAGGAATCGCTTTCGCGCAACACCTTATAGACCTGGCGGAAGTCGCGCTGCTGGATCAGCTCTTCGACCTGCGCGTTCAGCTCCGGGGGCGATGCCACTTTCTCGCGCAGCTCCATGAACATCCGCACCACGGTCGCCACGAAGTACATGCTCAACAGCAGAATACCGGCACCGATCCAGCCCGAGCAGCGGGCGACCCACCACAGCAGACTTTCACCCTGCGGGCTGGCCGTGGGTTCCCCCTCGGCGGCGGCGGCGAAGCTGGCAGAAACCGCCACGACCAGGGCGGTTGCCAAGACCGTCAGCAGAGGACGCCAGCCCCGATTGCGACCGATCCTAGAATCCACGGCTCTTCTCCTTTGAAAGTTCGCGTACACGACGCCGAATAAAAACTCTTGGTTCCAAGCCGCCGTGCGGCACGCGCTACCGGTATGTTCGAGCGCGACTGTTACCGTCTGCTGGCGATCAGCCGCAAGTGGTGCTGAGTCCGCCGCGAAATCCGCTGTCGTGCCTGAGCGGCGCCGTCGAATGACGTCGCGCCACGGCGCACGGAGCTAAACAATCGATGGCGGAGCTTGCGAGAGCTGCGGCTCTCTCTACCAGACAAGACGAGCGGCGTAGAATGGCACCTGGTGTTCCGGTAATCGCCTCTGATCGACGGCTTGGCGCTGCGCCTCGACACTGAGGCAACAACGCGGTAAGCCGCCACCGTTCATGCTATCCCCTGGCACGAAACCCTTCAACTAACTCCGCGATTGTCGCTGTGTTTCTCGCATTGCTGGCTGCTCGATTCGGTATAATCCCTACATGCCGAGCGGCTTGGCTAGTTGGACGGCATGGCTAGCGGGACGTCGGTTGCTAGCTCTGGCTGCCGTTGGGCAAAGGGCGCGGTGATTTCCACGTTCACACTGTCCGTAGATAGGGGGGCCGCGGTTGCTGCTGCCGGGGGCAACCTTTATGATGTGCCGGCAATCCGTCGCCCAACCCACTAGAGCCGCTACTAAAACCGGTGCGAGTTAGTTAGATCGTTAATGGAAGTCACTCTCTGGCATTGGTTGGCGTTCGGACTCTTCGTAAGCGTGCTGCTGGCGCTCGATCTGGGAATCTTTCATCGCGGCGCTAAGGAAACCACGCTTGGCGAGGCAGCCCGCGCCACGGCCACCTGGGTTTTTATCGCCCTGTGCTTTAATGGCGTGATTTGGTGGTACGCCGATGCGCAGACGGCCACCGAGTTTTTCACCGGCTATCTCGTCGAATGGTCGTTGTCGATGGACAACGTCTTCGTTTTCGCCGTGATCTTCAATTACTTCAGCGTCCCCATGAAGTACCAGTATCGGGTACTTTTTTGGGGGATCCTGGGTGCCGTCGTGATGCGGCTGACGTTCGTGTTGGTCGGCGGCGAGTTGATCGAACGGTTCGAATGGATCACCTATGCGCTGGGTGCGTTCCTGGTTTGGACCGCCATCAAGCTGTCGACCTCGGACGAAGAGGCAAATCCCGAGCACGGCTGGACGCTGCGACTGTCACGCCGCTTTTTGCCGATCTCGAAGGAAAACCACGGCGAGAAGTTTTTTGTCCGCGAGGGAGGCAAACTCTTCCTGACGCCGTTGTTCTTGGTGTTGATCGTGATCGATGCCACGGACTTTGCCTTTGCCTTTGATAGCGTGCCCGCGATCTTTGCCTTTACCGACGACCCGTTCATCGTCTTCTCGTCCAACGTATTTGCCATCCTGGGGCTGCGGGCACTGTACTTCCTGCTGGCCGGCGTGATGGATATGTTCCACTACCTGAAGTACGGGCTGTCGGCCATCCTGTTTTTTGTCGGGGCCAAGATGCTCCTGCACTGGGTCGCAGACCCACCGCAATGGTGGATCAATCAATTCGGCATGCCGCCGGCCTGGGCGCAAAAATGGATCGGCCATCCGCCGGCCTGGGCGTCGCTGGTGGTGGTGCTGTCGTTACTCTCGATCTCGATCGGAGCTTCGATCATCCATTCCAAGCTCGCTGGAACGCACGACGAGCATGCACCGCCGGGAGAGGGACCAGAACAAGCTGACGTACCGTTGCACACTGCCAAGCGCGATGCCACCGAGAGCTCGGTGGAATAAGAATCGCATTAGCATGTGGGTTGCGCAAGAAGGGCAACCGTCGGCACGATTTTGGACTAAAGCGTCCGCTCTTAAAGCCCCAGCGGGAAATCGCTGAGCAGTTCGACTCCCCTCTCGGTCACCAGGTAGTCGTTTTCCAAACGAATGCCCGCGCGCAACTCAGGGCCGTACAGCCCGGGTTCGGCCGTGAACACGTCGCCAACTTCGAATGTGTCATCCCAAGTGGGATTCAGGTGGGGCGCCTCGTGCGGATAAAGTCCGATCCCGTGACCCAGATGATGGTCGAACGCCCCCGGCCGATATTGGTCGAGGATTGTTTGCGCCGCGTCGAAGACGCTGCGGCAACGAATGCCGGGCTTCACGCTGCGCTCGATCATGTCGAACACCTCGCAAATCTTGGCGCAGGTCCGCGACTGTTCCTCAGTCGGGCGATGGTTCACGGCAATCGTGCGGCAATTATCCGCAAAATAGCCTTGATAAGCCGGCCCCAAGTCGAGGATGTACAGTTCGCCGTCTTCGGCTCGCCGATCTCGCGGTGGACCACCCCGCGTCCCCGATTGATAGTCGTTGCCCGTCGCAGTCATCATTTCGCCAAAGTACGCGACCGCGACGCCCTGCAATTGGCTGAACACGTCGAGTTCGTTGATACCGGGCTGGATGATCTCGCGCCCTTTGGCGTACATCAGGCCGGTGGCATCGATGGCTTTGCGAAGCCGCGCAAGTTCGTCCGCATCCTTCCGCCGCCGCAGGCGGTACAAGTCTGGCTCAATGTCGACGAATTCGGCCGCCAGCAGCTTTGCCAAATGGGGCCCAAAGGAAGAGAACTCGACCCCCACGCGACGCGGCATGGGAAACCGGGCGAGCGCCGTTAGCAGCGCATCCGAGGATGTCTGCCGCTGGTCATTGCGCAAGGTCGAATATTGATTCGAGGGATAGGCAACGACTTCATTCGCTGCGGCGTCCTTATATGTCACCGTCGGAGCTACGAGCGTGACATGGCCATCGGACGAGAGCGCCGCCGCCGGTTCGAACGTCCAATGAAACCGCGGGCCGGCCAGCCATTGCACGTGTTCGTGCCTGGTAACAATCACCAGGTCGAGCCGATTTCGCTCCATCAGCTGCAAAAGTCGCTGTTGTCGATGACGGCAACCCGCCACCGTCAGGTCCAAATCCGGCATGGAAAAGCATCTCCTGGTGAGGACGCGTGATATTGGGCCTGCCGATCAACGGATCGTGAGGGCGGCGATCGACTCGTTAGCGGCAAACACCGCGACGGCAATCTTACCGATCGAGTTGCCATGACGACAGTGTGGATCCGTGGCAGATCAAGACTGGCAGCCATGGCCGGCGCATCAGCGAGGCCAAATCGGGATGTAGCGCCGCCACGAATCGATCAGGACGTGAGAGTCTCGTCCACCGCTTAGCGTGTTGCAGGAAGTGGCCGGCGAAAAAACCATTCCGAGACGGAATGTCGGCTATCCCGAGTTTCACACGGCTGGCTAAGCGACTTCAGCCGGAGCGCCATTGGCGGGTGCCGTGCCCTTGCGATCAATGCGACCGCTGACCAGCGCGTGCATGTTTTGGCACATCGTCTTCAACGTTTCTCGCAGCTTACGCAACTCGTCCTCGTCCAATCCTTGCGTGGCGCGGGCACGTACGGCCAAGCCACAGGCTACCATGCGGCCCCATTGCTCTTCCGCACGTTCGGTTGGGCGAATCAACTTGCGACGGCGATCATTGTCGTCAGTGACGCGCTGAATCCAACCATCGCGCTCCATGCGATCAAGCACCCCCACCAAAGTGGGTGCCTCGATGTGCATGCGCTCGGCAAGCTCGGATTGCGAGAGTTCGCCATCGTGCGAAATGCAAGCCAACACCTCCCATTGTCGGGACGTGATGCCGTGGGCGACCAACTCTTCGTTCATGGCGCAGGCCAGAGCGTGAGCCGTCGCGAAGACCCAGTAACCGACACTATTTTCGAAGTCGTAGTCGAGCATTACTTCTGCCTGTGGTTCGATGGGAAACGCTGCAACTATTGTACGTGGGGTAATACCGTGGAACAAGCAACTTACGCGCCCGCCACTAGCGGGGTGTCCTCATCGCTAATCGTGGATGCTGTGGCGACGACGAATCTTGGCAGGCACGTAAACTATCCGGCGGCCTGTTGCGAGCAGTAGTCGAACAGCAGACACCACTCCCGTCGCTGAATCAACCGGCAAAGTTGGTCGTAGGGCCCGCGCTCGGACGCCGCCAACTGACAGAGATCGACAAATCGATACGGATCCCAAGTGGCTTGTGTCGCCAAAAACGCGGCCTCATTCGCAATCCCGCTTGATGTTGCGATTTGCCGGGCCTCGCTCGCCAGCAGGCCATAGACAGGGTGTTGGCCAACACGGCGAAACCAATACTTTGCATTATCGTAATCCGGTTCCCGCCGGTGCATGATCGCGTGCCAGTAGCTGCCCTCGAGCGTCGCCAGGTCCTGGCTGATGCGGTGCGATTGATCGAGAAAATCGCACCACAGCCACAACCCCGCCAGGCAGGCCTCGGCCATGGCGCGATTCTTCACCGGCCGCGGAGCCAGCAGGCGCTTGGGGGTCAGCCCCTCGAGCCGGGCGCGTTGTACCTCGACAGGTTTGCCGGGGCCCAGCTCGTTGAGCCGTTCCGGATCGACGATTTCCCGGATAACGGCGCCGGACAATAGCGATTTCACATCTGTCATCGGCAAAACCTGGGTGGCCCGAACGGACTGCAGATGCGGTTGAAGGCGTCCGACCGAGGGGGCACGAACAACGTTACAAATGGCTATCTCGCGCCGATTTGTGCTGCTAGAATACCGCGCTCGACACCTCAGCGGCGCTTCGGCCGCTTTACCTTGTCGGATGGGGTCGGAACTTTCCACAAGATGACAGAGTGATGAGCAGCGATCAACCCGATACCCCGCACGCAGACACATCGTCCCCTTCAGCGCCTACGGCCGAACAGGCCGCTGCTCCAAGCGCGCCAGCCGCAACGCCGGCGGCCAATGTCGGCGCGCCCGAGGTTGCCAAGCCCGTAGCGCCCGCGATGCCTACCGCCCCGCGCATTGCCATTGGTTCGCAGCGCGCCGGTAGCCGCATCCAACGTCCGCGCATTCCGCCGGCCTTGGCGCCCCGCCCCAAGCCCAAGCTAGTGGCACCGGAAAACGCTTCCGAGGCATCAATGCCCGCACCGGCGGCGCCGTTGGCCGAAGAGCCCGTCGAGGCCGTGCCCCAAGAGCCGGTCGCAGAGGCGCCAGCGTCCGCAGCACCTACCATTGCAGCACCAGCAGCCACAGCATCAACAGCCGCCGTGCCGACAACAATCGCGGCGGTGGTAAAGCCTGTCGCCGCTGCGGCCGCTGCGAAACCACCAAGGGCTGATCTGCCGCCGCCTCCCAGTGGCGCGAAGGCGCCGGTACCAAGCATCCGCGGTGAATTGCCACCGGACCTGCAACGTGAGGTCGATGAAGCGCTGGGCGGGTTCTCGCTGGAAGAAGTTCTTGCACCAGGACAAAAGCAAGCGGCTGCGGCTGACCTCGAGCCCGAGTCACGACACCATGCACGCATCGTTTCGATTCACAATGACGACGTATTCGTTGAGCTGGGGGGACGCAACCAGGGAGTCTTGTCGTTACGGCAATTCCCCGAGCCGCCAACAGTGGGAAGCGTGATCGAAATCGCTGTGCATCGTTTCGACGCGGATGAAGGGTTGTATCAACTATCGCTGCCAAACTCGGCCATCATCGCCGCCAATTGGGGCGATATCACCGAGGGCGTCACGGTC
>DASXEJ010000280.1 GCA_036490175.1 Pirellulales bacterium
CGCCGTCAGTGCCGGAAAGAAAAACGCCCAGAACTGCCCCGCCTTAGGCCCCGAGGCTGAGAAGGCGGACGGCTGGGAAAACATCGTTCCGAAACCACCGGCCCCCCAATAAGCCCACACCAAAAGCGCCATTCCCAGGACCACCAATAGCGGCGCCTTAATGTTGAGCAGAACGCGAATCGACTCGATCCCCCGGTAGACAACGATCATGTTGATCGTCCAGAAGAGTAAGAAGCATCCCAGTTGCGGTAGGCTCACGCCGATGTTTGCCAGCGGTTGAGCGCCATCCCACGATGGAATAAAGAGAGACAAAATCTTGTAGATAGCCCAGCCACCAATCCAGGTCTGTATCCCGAACCAGCCGCAAGCCACAAGCGCGCGCAAGAGTGCAGGCACGTTTGCCCCAAGGATCCCGTATGAAGCGCGGCAATAAACTGGAAACGGAATGCCGTATTTGGTGCCCGCGTGTGCATTGAGGACCATCGGCAAGAGCACGATCACGTTGCCCAAAAAAATTGTCAGCACGGCCTGCCACCAGTTCATCCCCTCGTCGATGAGCGAGGAAGCCAGCATGTAGGTTGGAATGCAGGCGGACATCGATACCCACAGCACAGCGATGTCCTTCATACCCCATCGCCGGTCAGCACGCGCGACGGGCGCCATATCGCGGCTGTAGTAGGGCGAACTACTCAGGTCAGGCGGCAGCTCGAAATCGCCCGCTCGCGCAGCTCCCGGTCTCGAAGGGGATGATGGCGTCATGATTCCTGTCGACCTAGGTTGAGAACTATTCGGTTTCCATTTGACGGGCCGGGGGCAGCGCGTACCTGCTGCAAAGCGGCCGGAGGAATTGAATGACGACAACGCCGCATAACATTCCGCTCGGTCTTGTGCTGGCAAGCGGCTCGCCGCATCCTGGCACTCGATTCGGGCACGTAAGATCTAGTGGTCAAGTCGCGCGCGATGATTTTGACCACGCTCGCCTTGTGTCCCTCGCTATCCGCCATGCTAACTTCGGGCGGCGAACGTCAAGCCGTGGTCCAACGCCTCGGCCAACTCATCGGCGTGCGCTATGGAAGCGTTGAGCGGGAGACCAGTGCGGATAACGTTGCCATACAACCCGCCTTTTCCCAACAGCACGTGGCGGCGTTTTGTCTCTTCGAAGATGTCGAGCACGGCTTGCGGTGCCGGCTGTTTGGTCTTGCGGTCGGTGACCAACTCGATGCCCTGCATGAGCCCCATGCCACGAACGTCCCCCACGAGAGCGTGTTTTTCTTTGAGCTCTTCGAGCTTTTTGCGCAAATGCTCGCCAACGATCTGCGCATTGCGGCGTAGATTGTCATCCTCGATCACCGAAATTGTGGCAAGCGCCGCTGACATCGAGACAGGGTTTCCCCCAAACGTCGCAAATGTGATACCCGGATATTTGTCGGCGACTTCCGGGGTGGCAATCGTCACCGCTACCGGGGCGCCGTTGCCCATTCCCTTGGCGCTAACCATCACGTCAGGGTCAACATTCCAATGTTCGATGCCGAACCACTTTTCCCCTGTACGTCCCCAGGCCGTCTGCACTTCGTCTGCGATGAACAAGCCACCGTATTTTCGGGCGATTGCCACGGCGCGTTCGAAATAACCTGGAGGAGGCACAATGAAACCTCCAGACCCGATGATGGTTTCGGCCATAAACGCGGCGATCTCACCGGTCGTCGACGTATGGATCAGCTCCTCGATATCGTCCGCACACGCAATACCGCACTGGGGGTATTCCAAGTGGAACGGACATCGATAGCAATAGGGTGCATGGGCGTGAACGAACCCAGGCACTTGCGCGGGTAGGCGTTTCCAGGGGGATTGGCCAGCCGCCGTCAAAGTTTGAGCGGACCGACCCGAGTAGCTATGGCGCAGCACCACGATTTCGGACCGGCCGGTAAAATGCTTCGCCGCAGCAATGGCCGTTTCGTTGGCTTCGGTGCCGCTGTTCGTAAAGAAACTCTTCTTCAATTTGCCAGGCGCAATTTCCGCCATCCGCTCTGCCAGGCGAGACTGGGGGCCGTTGGCATAAAGGGTCGATACGTGCGAAAGCGTCTTGACCTGTTCGACAATCGCTTCGACAACCCGCGGATTACTATGGCCGACGCTGATAGTCAGAACGCCGCCGAATGCGTCCAGGTATCGCTGGCCTGAATCATCCCAAACGTAAGCTCCCTCGCCGCGCACGAGTGCCAACGGTTCCTGGTAATAGGTTGCGATGGCTGGAAAAAGAAACTCGCGATGCCTGTCCACAATGTCCGAGCTCATAGGCCACTCCCGAATCAATACGGCAGCTTGGTTAAAATAGCGCCACTATCTGGCTACGGGGCATGCTACAGCGTGGGTATTTCTAGTGCCGTGCGGCGGTATCCGCAAGTCGACAACTTGCGGCAAATCCGCGGCTATGCCCTCCGCTACCCGGGAAGGCATGGTAGTCAATCGTTAAGAAATGCGGTCGCATCGCGACCAAAGCGTGGATCGAACATCGCCGTGACGTGCCCGCGGTTTCGATAGAGCACGAGCTTGGCGTTGGGAATGCCGTCAGCAGTCGCACGGAACTGTTCCGGCGAAAACGCGCGGTCATTTTCTCCAGCAATCACCAGCGTGGGGGCAGTGATCTCGGACAAGCTAGGATAAACGTTGAAGCCGCATTCGGCATGGATCGTGGCCAGCATGTCGCTGGGGTCGAGGTCTCGTTCCATCCATTCCTCGAGCCAGAGCATTAGCGTCGCCGGCCATCGCAGCATCGGTCCTGCTAATACAGAGGCCAGGAGGCGAGCTCCACTTTTGCCCTGCGAAATAAGTCTGCCGTATTCTTCTAGCCGGCAACGTCCGCTTTCGCCCAATGAACCGGCGGCACCGGCAACGATCAGACGATGAAGGGTTTTTGAACGATCCACTGCGAGTTGTAAAGCAATGGCCCCTCCGGTCGAAACCCCCATCAAGTCGATCGGCGCGGCGAACAATTCGTCTAATGCTTTGGCGTGCGCTGCTGCCAACTCTGACATAGTCAACGCGGGGTGCAGTTTGCGCGGACGATACAAGACGTGCACAGATCTGCCCGTTACACGGGCTAGACCCCGGTATCCGGCCGCCTGACGGGCCGCGATTCGAGGAGTCAGCGGGCGAGAATCTCGTGATAAACCCGGGAAAACCACCAAGGGCACTCCTTCGCCGACAACGAGGAGCGACATGAGCCCAGGCAATTCTTGGAAGCTAAACGTCCCTTTTACCAAGTTCGGCTCGGAAGAGTTTTGGGCATTCCTTTCCGCTCGCATGGCAGCCATAAGAATTCCGCAAAAGCATCCTCGTTACGATAGAAAGCCAGGGCGAGAATTAGTCTAGGAGCAAAAGTCGATAGCGGCTAGCCGCCATTGCATCGCGTCATGGCCGCCGAGGCGGTTTAGCTATCAGTCGGCTCATCCTGGCAGAGATGCCCGGGTATAATTGCCCGACACTGTCCATGTTAGACAGTGCCTCCTGAAGAAACTTTCAAGCCTGAACTGAACCGCCGAGCATATTTTTATGGCCGATCTCACCACGACTGTCGACGGTTTAACACTACCGAACCCGTTCGTAATTGGCTCCGGGCCGCCGGGGACGAACGCAAATGTCATCGGCAAGGCCTTCGATGAGGGTTGGGGCGCGGTGATCTGCAAGACCGTCAGTCTGGATGCGTCGAAGGTAATAAACGTGCAGCCGCGCTATGGGCGCTTGCGCACCCATGAGTCGCAGGAGATTTTTGGCTGGGAA